>JBEKXM010000475.1:0-5712 GCA_049512115.1 Tepidisphaeraceae bacterium
GCGGTTTATCCTTTTGGGAAAAGTCGTCCACCGCCGGCATTGTACCAACGGCAAAGGAGCCATAACAGGTCCGAACCGGGTTATACTTCGCGGCTAAACCATGAATTCCGATCGACGGTTGAAATACATCGAAGGTCTGCGCGGGATCGCGGTGTTGCTGGTGGTGCTGGATCACGTGTTCCGCTCGACGCTGGTGTTTTGGCCGTATGCCGGCTGGAAGGCGACGGTGCGCGATGGGCTGAACTGGGCGAGCAACGGACGGGCAAGCCTGGCCTTTTTCATCGTGTTGTCGGGATATCTGCTGATGCGAGGAGTGCTGGAAAACGATGGGAGGGTGCGCGGGGGGTTGGTGGGATATATTGGCCGGCGAGCGGGGCGATTGCTGCCGGGGTATTTCGCGGCATTTGCCGGGTCAATTCTGGTGATTCGATTGATGCCGGCAATGCAGGGGCGGCTGAGCGTGGAATGGCAGGATGCGTTACCGGTGATCGGGCCGGGTTCGGTAAAAATGATTTTTTCGCATCTCTTGCTGGTACATAATTTTTCGTATCGCTGGGCGTTCAAGGGCGATCCACCGGTGTGGACCGTGGCGACGCAAGGGCAGATTTACCTGCTGATGCCGCTGCTGCTTCTTCCGATCTGGCGGAGGATCGGAATGGCCGGCACGGTCGTCCTTGCCCTGGTGCTGGGGCTGGGAACGTTTCTGGCGACTGGGAAAGGCCACGCGGCGGCGCCGTGGTTTTTGGGACTGTTCGCCTTCGGAATGGCCGCGGCACAGCGGGAACGCATCCATCGCGGATACGAGCGGCAGTTCTACGGATGGCTGGTGGCGATTCTCTTCGCGGCGTATGCAGGAGTGACGCTGGCGTTCTCGTTCGGGTGTTACCGGTTCATCACCATCGACGGATGGGAAGGGGTCGGGGCGCATTGGTTTTTCGATTGCTGGATCGGATTGGCGACGGCGTGCCTGCTCGTCTTCGCATCGTCGGGCCGGGAACATTGGCTGACGCGATTGCTCGGTCGGCCATGGCTCGTGGGAGTCGGGGCGATTTCGTACAGCGTCTATCTCATTCACGACCCGATCCTGGCGATGATGAAAATCGGGCTGGACCGCGGCGGGCTGGGCCAATTTGAGCAATTCGGCTGCTACCTGGCCGTGGGCGTGCCGATATTGCTGGGGGCCGGCTGGGCGTTTCATCAGTTATTTGAAAAACCGTTTCGGGAACGTACATTGACGGCCTGAGCACCCGTAGCTCAGTTGGACAGAGCAGTGGATTTCTAATCCACCGGTCGCAGGTTCGAATCCTGCCGGGTGCGATAGCGGCGTTCTTCGAAGGAACACGGATTAGCGGATCAAAGCGGATTCGCGGCGCCTGCTATCTCTTCGAGTCGGGGATTTTGCTACGCATCTTCTCGCTCAGTTTGTCACGGGAAATTCGCCCGGCCGCGATACCAGCGGAAATCATTTCCATAACTTTTTTTGGTAGCACTCGCTTTATTAGTACGCGGTCATCGAAAATGATCTTCGCCAGCCGTAGAATCTTTTCCCCGGATAACGCCACCAAATCATGGTGCAGCCCATTTGCTTTTTCGTCAGGGGTAGTTCCTGGGCTTGGCTGCATTGAGATTTCGGCTTCGTCAATTTGCTTCCGATCGATAAGCGCATAATCCACAGGGCCGCTTGCCGCGAGAGCCGCTACTACACGATCGATCTCGGCATCAGGATCATTGCATTGATACACAGACAGTTTGTTGTCCGTGGTCTTTAGATCAGTGACCGAATCCGCTGGAACGTCGCCTGGTTGCAGCCATTCGGGCTTTTTATCACGATACCAGCGATTCTTTCTGATTTTCCGAAGGAGCAGTGGCATTATCGAGTGCTCCGAAGCTGGTCAACCACGCTTTGCATGTCTGCCTTAAGCTCCGCAATTGGTTCTAGGCTCACTGCTTTCACCAAATGCTCGATGGAGCGCGGATCATCCATAGATGCCAAACCTAAAGAGGCTGCGTCCCGTATCGACGGGTGACTGCTTGAAAGCGCCGATTCGAGCACGCCAAGCCGAAAGTCATGAGTGCTTGAATCCTGCAGTCTTCCTAGCAAGCGGAGTGCCTCGCCGATTACCTCTGGGTTACTGGTCGCATTGCTCACCAGCTTAGCGATTTGAAGCAGCGCCAGAAAACTGTACTTTTCAATTGCAGCGGCCAAGCTCCGGGTGAATTCAGATTCCATTCCGTCCTCAAATCGTTCCTCTTTTCCTCGTGAGAAGATCAGATCAATTTGGCGCGACACTTCCAGATCAATTTGGCGAGACAATTCCAGTTCGATTGGACGTGGCAGTTCAATTGGAACGGGCAATTCAATTGGATGGGGTAATTCGAATCCGGGGACTACGCCAGATTGGTCAAAAATCTGCACGTCTGCCATGAAAGGCAAGTTATTAATTGCCGGATTTATCGCGGAAACACCATAGTACATCGGTGCCGAGGATGCGAAGACGGACCCATAAATCACGGGGCCGGTCGATACTGTATATTGCTGCCAAAGAGCTTCCGGGTAAGGGGCCTGATTGAATTTCCCTGATAAAAACGGATTCGAGTGAGCCACCGTGCTTGCCGACGTGAAGTCCCGCGTTGGCTCTGTTACTGCGGAAAATCCAGTCCATGCCGTCGAGGAAATTTCGGTGGCCCAAATAAACTCCCTAGATTGCGGTGGTCCCGATGGCAATGAAATCACCCTGCCCTCCGTGTCTCGAATCCGATCCGTGCGCGCAGATTCAAACTTAGCCGGAGCGCGTTTTGTTTTGGGGCGTTCCGCCACGGCCATCGTCATTTAACATCCCCCTTCGTGGCAATTTCCGCTGCCATTTTCGATAGCTCCGAAAGAACATTGCCTAGCTGATCCTTCGGAATTGCGGAAGTATGTTCCGACGGGGTACTCATATCCAGTATTAGGCGGCACAACTCTGTGCTCGTGCTGACGTTTGTACTCGCTGAGGTGCGTTCATCACTCGTAGTGAGCTCCAGTGCAACAGCCGAGCGGCGAAGCACAGACCAAGTGGATAGGCGATTTAGCGGCTCGGGGAACAGCCCCAGCGCCGATTTTCGTGGCCTATTGATTTGGTATAGTAAGTCTCGCGATCCCTTAGGATCAATTTTGACCGAAGGCAAGAGACTTTGTAACCGACGGTATCCGCTTTCGCGATCTTCGATAGGAGAATTCAGCACTGCGCCAAAAGCTAATCGCGAGAGGGGCGGAGAGCTTTTCAGCCACCCGCGCATGCTTTCGGAAAACAGAGTTTCTACCTCAGCCCACCGACCGAGCATAACCTCTTGTCCAACTGCTTGCGTTTGATCTTGCAGTTCGATCTCGCTGTACCACCAGTCAATGCGACTGGGCATACTCAATAGTGCGAGTTTGCCCTTTTTCCACCGTCCTTCATACCGGCTGACCTTTTGTCGCGGAGAAAAAGACTGTTGCTCCGCAAGTTCTTTGGCTACCGATTCCCACCACGGCTGAGGGTCAAAATCGCTTCCCTGCATTACGAACGCGGTCATGCGGAATGACTCAACTTGCCAATTCTCAAGAGACAAAATTAGTGGTTTCTTGGCCATGCTCTATCTATTAAATCCCGTTGGGGTCATCGAAGTTTCGGCGGAATCACTAAAGACTAACTTGCACAGCCATTTTCCGCAAAGCAATCTGACTTCTGGCCGAACGTCCCATAAATACGTCTTGGCGCAAGTTGTTCGCCTTCAAACTGGTTACGTTCGCCAGTCAGTTGATTTCCAGTCCACCGGTCGTAGGTTCGAATCCTGCAAGGTGCGCTGATTTTGGGCATGCGTTGGGGCGATTCGATTCAGACGCGTTTAGGCAAGACGGTGGTTATGCATGTCTCGCTGCGGAGATTTGTCGATGATGCTGGACATCGGAGTGTACATCGGGCGGCAAATCCCTAGTATCCCCCGTCCATCCTTTCCCCATCCATGGCCCCGGCTACGCCGCCCCGCGTTGAGGATTGAAAATTCGCGCCCTTCGCCGATGCGGGACGTGCGGGCGCGGACACACTCTCTATGTCTGAAAGGAAGACACCCCCCGGCTCGGCGAAACCCTGCTCGTCTCGGTTGCACCGAAGGTTTAGGCCGCCTTCCGCTCGGGGAAATCCTTCTTGAATTCGTCGAGCGCGGGCCGTAATCCCTCGGCCATCCGAGAAACTGTGGTGGCGAGTTCTTCAAAATGCTCGATGAAATCCCAGATGGTGTTGACCGCCTCCGGCTCTTCGCGCCCGGCAACAAGCTGCTCGGCGTAGCCGGCGGCATTCCTCATGTCCTGAACCGATCTGGTGATCGCAATTTCACGGGCGAGCGCGGCCTTCACCGTTGCCACCGCGTTGCAGACGCTGCGTTTTGGTGTGTTTGCCATCGTCAATCCTTCCGGTAAGACCCCCGTCCCTCCATCGGCCCTCCGCCAAGTCCACTTTAGCAGATTGTTTGGCCCGTATCGCAATCATGCCGACTTAATTAGGGACAGTCACCTATTTCGAGACGTCGAAATAGGTGACTGTCCCTAATTTAATGGGCAAGAAGTGTTACGCGGCCTTGGCCGCTTGCAGGGGGGCGATGGGGAAACCGCGGGATTGGTCGCGGGGGATTAGAGTCATCAAATTGCGCATGGCATCCGTCTCTTCTTCGGTCGAGAAAGCGCGCTTGGGGATCATCAGGCCAATCGATTCG
This sequence comes from Tepidisphaeraceae bacterium, assembly GCA_049512115.1. Classification (GTDB taxonomy): domain Bacteria; phylum Planctomycetota; class Phycisphaerae; order Tepidisphaerales; family Tepidisphaeraceae; genus PALSA-1353. The sequence goes on from JBEKXM010000475.1 coordinate 4,732, forward strand.
CTGGTAAAGAGGAGAAATAGGTGGCGGGTTTCTTCGCCTTTGACGAAGGCGGGCCATTGATAGTCGTGACGGCAAACGGTGTCGGAGAAAACGACGCCGGCGGCGGAAATGTCAACGGTCTGATGGCGATGAAGATCGGGGCGATTGAGCCAATGGCGCGGGAGGGATTTGGAATGGTTGTAGGCGGCCATCGAACTGACGTAGAGCAAGAGCATGAGCCAGATGGAATGGGGGAGGAGGGTTTGCCAGGTGAGGATTTGGGAGTGGGAGGTGGGATTGAATTTGCGGTTGATCCAATGCTGGAAGACGAGTGCGGCGATGAGGAGGATGAAGGTGGAGAGGGAAACGGCTTGGCGGGCGGTGAGCCAGGGGAAGCGGCGGGCGCGGAAACTGGCGGGGAGACTCAGGGCCAGCCAGGTGAATCCGAAGGCGACGATGGCGATCCACATATTGACCCAGGCCATCTGGCCGTCGGTGTCGCCGGCTTTTTGCCAGAGGAAGCGGGTGACGGCGTAATAGAGGCCGAAGACCAGGACCAGAACAACGATCTGCCAGGGGCTGTTGACGGGCCGGCGTGCGGCGGTGACGGCATTGGACAGCTCGGCATAGTCCTGAACGGTGTTTTGATATTGGATGGTCAAGGGATGCCTTTGAGGGACGCCAGCCTTGGGGATATTCGGCTGATGGGAGGGAGGGCTTGAGAATGCGGGGTAATCGCGTATGCCCCCGGGGAAAGCAATTGGGAATAATGCAACGCTCAACACTCAACACGGGAGGCTTCGCCTGCCCGGCTCAACGCTCAACATCGAAGTGAAGAAAATGGCAAATTCCGGGGAGTTTTGGCATTTTCCTGAAACTTGAGCGTTGAGCGTTGAGTGTTGTGTGTTGAGCGTTGCATTGGCCGACCCGGTGACAACGAAATTCAATCAAATGCGACGGCCCTGCTTGAGAATGCCCCTTGAGAATACACCTGTTGCCAGC
>JBEKXM010000476.1:0-4027 GCA_049512115.1 Tepidisphaeraceae bacterium
CTTGGGCGTCACGCGGTCGGGGCGGGTGGATGGACCCGTCGTCGATATCCACGGGATCGCGTCGCCCGTCAGTTTGCAGTTGAGAAAGACGAATCCGAACGGATGATCCCGCGGCGTGCTGGCGGCGGTGACGTGTCCGCCGTTCTTGCTGTGGATTTCACATTGATCGAACACCGCCGTCGCGGAACCGTAAATAAAATCCACGCGGCCTTCGATATAACAGCCCCGAAAATATTGCCGTCCATTGTTGAGCATCAACGTATCCTGCCAGCCGAGCAGCCGGCAATTTGTCAGGCTGGCGCGGTCGCCGTCGATGCGAAGCGCAAGCGCCTGCCCATGGTTGCCGGAAGTGTTCTGGAACGTCATGTTTCGCGCCTGAAAGTCATCGCCGAGAATCACCACGCCTGTTCCCCTGAACATTCGTTGCACATCCGCCGGAATCGGATCGTTGACATTCAGCGAATAGGTGAGGATGGATTTTCCTGCATCTTCGCCCTCGAACGTGACGTTCGATTTGGTTTTGGGCAAAAGAATTTGTCCCCCATACATGCCGGGCTTGATGTGGATGACGATTCGGTCCGGGCTGTTGTCCGGCACGGCCGCGATGGCTTGCTGCATCGTTTTGAAATCGCCGCTGCCGTCCGGGGCGACGACCATTGTCTTTACCGCGGCGAAGCACGCGCGGCCACCAAGCACCGCCAACGCGATGCCGACCAGATGCCATGACGTTGGATTTGGCGGCTTATGGCCTGACAAGGGCGATTCCCTGAACTTCTTGCGTGACAAGGTTCCGCACGTTTTGAATCTGGACTTTGGCATTTGACGGGGTTCGAATCTCCACGCCTTTCAACGTGATATCTTTCGCGTTGATGATTTGGCCCGGCTTTTCGGCGGTGACATGGACATTCTCAAACGTGATGCCGGCGATCGGCATTTCCGGCAGACCGCGCAGATTCAGCGCCGTTTGGGCGCTGTCGCAGGTGACATTGCTGATGTGGAAATCATGAAATTGTGGAGTGCCATCGCTGACCGTCTCTGGACGCATGGCGGGCTTCTTAATCCCATAGTACATGTCAAACTCGATCGCGCCCTGGCGGATGTTGGCCATGTGAATGTCGCTGATCCTGATATTTTCCACCACACCCCCGCGGCCACGGGCGGTTTTGAAGCGCAATCCGCCATCGGTGCCGTTCAAATCGCAATGAGACACGGTGACATCGCGAACGTCACCGGACATTTCACTTCCGATGGTGATGCCGCCGTGGCCGGTGCCGATCATGCAATAGCTGATCACCGCATGTTCAGTCGGGCGATGCAGTTTTCGACCCGCTTCATCGCGCCCGGATTTCAGGCAGATCGCATCGTCGCCGGCGTTGATCGTCGAGTCAGTCATCGTGACGTTCGAGCAGGAGTCGAAGTCGATCCCGTCGCCGTTTTGCGCGTAGGCCGGATTGAAGATCGTGACGCTGCGAACGGTGACGTTCGTGCAGAGGTACGGATGAATATTCCAGTTCGGCGAATTGCGGAACGTGGGGCCAACCAGCAGCACATCGCGGCAATTGTTCAAGGACATCAGCGCCGGCCGGAGGAGTTGGTGAAACGGCTGAAACGCTTCCAGCGTCTGCGGGCTTCTGCCTTCCTGGGCCTTTTTGAGTTGTTCCGCGTCCCTGATTGAGTTGGGAGATGGGAACCAGGTTGACGTGGCGTGATCGACAACGCCGCCCGATTGAACGAGTTTGGTCCACTCGTCTTTCGTCAGCTTTTCCTTTTTGACCGGTCGCCAGGCATCGCCCTGGCCGTCGAAAGTGCCCGATCCGGTGATTGAAACATCGTGGAGATTATCGCCGGTGATTGGGGAGGTGCAATCGACGGTGTTCGGGCCGTTGAAATCGGAATAGATCAGCGGGTAATCGTCGCAATTCCGGCTGAACAGCACGATCGCGCCGGCATCCAGGTGCAGATCCAGGTTGCTGCTCAGATGGATCGGACCGGTCAGGTAAGTTCCGGCCGGGATTTCCACGCGCCCGCCGCCGGCCTTGGCACAGGCGTCAATCGCCTTTTGCAGCGCCGCAGTCATGGTCGTGCCGTCGGTGACCGCCCCGTAATCGTTCACGTTGAATACCGCGGTAGGCGGTGTTTCGGACCGCGCGATACCGCATGCAATCCATCCGATCGACAGCGCTAGGACGAACTTTCGCAACATATATTTGCCCCTCTACAGTTCAGCCATTGTCCAACGGGGAGCCAACAAATGAATGGAAGCCAAGGCCGCCGGGTATGCCATGCCGGCCAGAACGAAAAGCACGTGATAGCTCCCGCTTTGCTCCAGCACCTTGCCGGCCAATTCGGCGAAGGCAACCGATGCGACCGCGCCGGAGGCCGTTCCGATGCCGACGATGGACGCCACCGCCTTTTTCGGAAACAGGTCCGAGACCATTGTATACGAATTGGCCGACCACCCCTGCATGGAGGCGGCGGCCAAACCGATGATGAACGTCGCTTGCCAGACACCGTGAATTTGCGTGACAAACGCCACGGGTACGGTTAAAGCCGCGCAAATCAGGAAGGACATTTTTCGGCTGAAATTAACGGAGTGCCCGCGCGCCAGGAATAGTGCCGGCAGCAATCCACCCGTCACGCTGCCGACCAGTGACATTGAGTACACGATCACGAGCGGCGGTCCCAGATGCGAAAGGCTCAAATGATAGGTCGCGCTGAAGAATTTCGGTAGCCAATAGAGATAGAACCACCAGATCGGGGAAATCATGGCGGATTGAAAGACATTGGCCCAGGTCTGGGGATAATCAAAAAGCGACGTCCAGGGGTACGAGGCGGCGGAGGACTCAACATCGCAATGATCCTCCGGAGCGAAGCCGGCGGCGGCTTCAGGCGGCCGGTAGATGGCGATCCATGCGATCACCCAGAGAAACCCGGCGGCGCCGACGATAATGAACGCGGCCTTCCAACCCAATCCGAGTGCCAGCGCCGGGACCAGCGCCGGCGCCAGGATGGCTCCGATGTTCGATCCGCTGTTGAAGATTCCCGTAGCCAGGGCGCGTTCGCGCTGCGGGAACCATTCCGCGACGGCCTTGACCGCCGATGGAAAGTTACCGGATTCGCCGAGTCCGAGCAGAAACCGCGCGGATGCGAAAGCCGTCACCGAACGCGCCAGGGAATGCAGACAGGCAGCGATGCTCCAAACGAGAATCGCCAGCGCGTATCCCGCCTTGGTTCCATAGCGGTCGATCAGGGTTCCGAAGCCTAGGACGCCGACGCCATAGGCCGCCTGGAACGCCATGACGATGTGGCCGTACTGCACCTCGTTCCAACCGATGTCCTTCTGCAACAGCGGAGCGAGAATGCCCAGAATCTGACGGTCCATGTAATTGATCGTGGTCGCGAAGAAGAGGAGACCGCAGACGGTCCAACGATAGGAGGACGCATCGGAGCGCATACTGGAATATGAAATAATGTTTGCGGCGTTCGGCGTCACAAAGTGGTTATAAGCCAGGCGCGAATTTGTTCCAAGGAGTCACCCATGGCGGACTGTTACCGGCCTTATAATACCCGATAATCCAGTTCTTTGTCTGGATTCCCGAAATGCTTGGGGTGTATGTCCAGGGAATCGTTTTGATGTTAATGGCACCGCCATTGGGCAGGACAAAATCATTGGGTGAGAGCAGGCTGACGTGGCCGTCGATGAACAGCCCGTTGGCTTGAGTGCCTTTAGTGTGGGGGAACCACATAAACGCCGCCTGAAATGGTACCGACCAGGTGGCCCAGTGATTTCCAAGCAAGTAGTTGGTTTCCAGAAATATCGACATATTCGTTTCGTACTTCGGTGGGGACGAATAGTAGTCGCCATACTGTTTGTCGATGTCCGTCATCACGAGCACATTGCCAGGCACCTCGTTGAATTTTTCGAAAGGGGTGTTAATGGCCACGGGGGACGACGTGAAATTCATGTCGCCGAAATTCTGGTTATAGGTGTAGTCGCCCCAGTAACCAAGAGTACTACCCGACGTCC
>JBEKXM010000477.1:0-4020 GCA_049512115.1 Tepidisphaeraceae bacterium
GCGGTGGCCAAATCCTGTTTCAGCTCCGCGCGAAGGCAGCTTTCGGCGATGGCCGGATCGGCAAATTCGCCGACGCGTTGGGGTTGGGCGACGATGAGCCGGGCCAGCGCGGCGGCGCAGGAATCGTGCCGGTCCATGCCCTGATCCCATAGATCGAGCACGCATGCCGACAGCGAGGAGGCGGCGTGCTGGGGCGCGTCCTTCGCGACGCAGTGCGATGATGTTGCCGATCTCATAGCGGCGTCTCCGTCTAAACTGGTTCGCGGGCCCGGTCAGAACGGGAAATCCTCCCCGGGATTCTGCTTTGTCTTCTTGGACCAAACTTCTTCAGCCGCGAACGGATTGCTTAAATTCAAGACCATCCCCCTGCTGCTGTCGTAAACGGTCATCCAGTTGGAGGCATCACTCTTGGCTTTTTTGTGGAGTCGCCGGATCGCTTCGCCTCGGAGCTTGGCGCGTCCCAGAGGGGGCGGGTTGGCGGCGGCAAATTCGATCTGGGCATCGTCGATGCCGGCGAGGCGATGGTCGAGAACGCCGGTGCGATCGAGACAATTGAAGATTCCCTTGTCGCCCAACCTGCCGAATTTGAAATCCAGGGCGAAAAGTTCCGATCTCAATTTGAGATAGGGCTGCAACTGGTCCCAATTCATGTCGCGGGAGGGCAGGTGGGGCGCGAGATGGGCGACGATTTTGCCCAACGGCCCGCGTCGATCCAACACAAAATCGGCGAATTGGTCGGGCTTGGTCGGCACACCCGGCACGGAATCGATACAACGGCGAAGCAGGTCGGTCAGGTGCGTCCAGTGGCGAAGCAGCCGCGGGTTAAAACCACTTTTTTCGATATGGGATTGGAAGACGCGGTGCTTGATTCCCCAATCCAAACAGGTCGCCACGCTGTCGGGGGCGCCGTCAAGGCGGTGGAGCATGTCGTCCCATTTTTCGACTGCTTCGGGGGCCCATGAGGGCATCCAGTGCGCGTGGACGTGAAGCCGCGCCAGTTCGAGATAATGGCGCTGGATATCGCCGGCGCTCATTGCGTGGCCTGAATTCGTTCTGGCTTTCACCTTGCAGGTTGGATCGGAGGCGAAGTCGCGGAGGGCCTCGACCGGAGCGCACAGGGTCACGTCGCGTCCGGGATGGAGTCCGGCATCGGCCATGGCGACGACAAGCGAGGTGGAGGCGAATTTCAGCCAGTTTTGCACTTGGCTACAGAGCGCATCGCCCACAAGGACGTGAAGCCGGTGATAGCCTTTGGAGGAGAGGGTTTGATCCTTGATATGAAAGATTCCTCGCGCATGGTCGCCGGTGCTCGATTCCGACGCGGGGAGGCAGATGTGCCAGGCGCGTGGAGAGAGGGTGAAAGAGCATCCGGTCTGGGTAAGCGGCCGAAATCCACCGGCGCCGGCGGTGACGACCCTGGCGACGAGAAAGGGGATGAGGTCGGCGGCGAGTTTGGAGGGTTCGGAGCGAGTTAGATAGCTTTCGTGCGCGCCCCAGGTTGAGGCGCCGGTGTAATCGACGTTACAACGATAGAGGGCGGCATCGTCCGCGCCGGTTCTTCGCGCAAGTTCGCTTGCCAGAGCGGCGAGGATGCGTTCACCGGCCAGAAGATATTTGACGATCTCATCGGGAGCGGTGCATTCCGGGCTGGCATATTCATATTTCTGGCAATCGACATAGAGACGGCCGCCATTGACGAGAAAAATCCCTCCTTCGCCGAGGCCGCGGAGGTGGACGAGGGATTCCTCGGCAATGGCGTTGAGTTTGTTCAGGAGCGTTTCGAGGTCGGGGCCGGCGCCGCGGCTGGTGGTGCACAACGCCATTTCCTGCTCGAAGCCCATGAGATGCGTGGCGGGCATGCTACTGTCCTCCGCGCAGTTGCTGGGCCGATCTGAGGAATTCCTCGGCGTTCACGCCGCCGCCGTGCAGCGCCCGTTCGATTTCGGCATCGGCGGCATCGGCCAACCGCCGGCAACTGGCCTGGATTTCCGACAGTCCTTCCGATGGATTTGAAGGACCGGAGAAATCGTTTTGCCGCGCGGCCGGATGCAGAGTCAGTTGGGTTTCCATAATCAATCTCCTGTGAAAGGTTGGCCGGGCACAGCCGGCGTGGTTTGTTGATTTTGAACGATTGGAGTGCTGGTCGATCCCGGCATGGAAGAGAGAGCGACCTCGCGTCCCAAGCCCAATGCGCGCAAGCCGTCGATGAACGACGGCGCCGCCTGGAGGATTTGCTCGCACTGGCGGCGGGTGAAGCGCAAGGGGCTGGCCATCCAGAGCTCGGGATAGAGGTAGGACGTCCAACCGGATGGGGAGACGCTTTTCTGGCGTATCCGGACCATGTCCCAATCCACGTCATCCAGCAGGCCGGACTCGGCGTGCCGGAGTATGTACGCCCGCAGCCAGGCGCGGGTGTCGTCGGGGGGCTCGTGCATGAAGCGCTCGATCTGCCCGTCGCTGACGAGTTTCTCGATGGCCCCTGCCCGTTCCAGGGCCCAATACAAGCCCTCGCCGGGATCGAGCGAGGAGTACAAATGGTCGAGATATTTCATCGCCGGCGATTCCCAACTGAGCCGGCGTTTGGCGGCGGCGCCTTCGAGAAGGGACAATTTGGCGACCCAGTCGATGCGCCCGGCGAGATAGCCGAAATCGCGCTGACGTAGCCTGGCCAGACACTCGCCCCAAATTTCCATGATCCGGCCGACATCGCTCACAAGCCCATCGGCCCTTCCGGCATCAACAAAGCGCTTGGCCTTGTCGAAGATGGCATCCAACAGTTCGACGGCGGTGTATTCGGAGCCGTCGATCAGGCGGTTCTTCGTCTTCAAGTCGGGATCTCGACTCCACCGATGCAGGGAATCGACCGGATCGTCCAGCAGAAACTGGGCCGGGACCTGTTCCTGCTCGATCATGGACAGGACGATCTGAGTCATTCCAACTTTGAGAAGGGTGGAGGTTTGGCAAAGCGTGTTGTCGAAAAAGATGCAATGGAGACGGGCGAGCCGATCATCCCCGCGGCCGGCGCCGGGCGCGCCGGCGAGGGCCTCGTCACGGGAATTGCATATCGGCCGATGGAAAGTCGTTTGTGGCCCGGCGAGGATCTCGAAGAAATCCGCCCGCGCCGCGATCTGATAGCGGGCCGGCCGGCCGAGGATTTCCGATCCGACTTTTCCTGCGCCCGTCAGAACAATGCTGGCGCACTGATAGGAGGCGAGGAAGAGGAGGTACTGCACGCGCCGGTTGAAGATGTTGTTCCAGCATCGTCTGGTGGTCAGGAGGTTCAGATGGGAGCCGTAACTGTTCCCATGGCCATTGCTGTTGTTCACCAGGACCTTGATGGTCATGCCGGCGGGTATGCGGTCGTTGGCGCGGAACATAGCCTGGCGGGCGATCCGCAACATGGCGCCGAACGCGGCAAGGTGATCAAAAACGCTCATTACTTCCGGGAGGCAGATTTCCAGGTGATCGAGGTCGATATAAGCGCAACCACCATTAGCGGGTAGGAATTTTCGGCCGCGGTCCTGTGCATATTCCTGATACCCGGATTCTTGGCCGAGGTAGCCGCCGGCCTGCGGCGGCCAGGCGCTGTCGGCATAGGACGGCGTGAAACAACTTCGAGCCGAGGCGCGGCTGAATCCGGGAATCTCGTCAAGCAGGGCGCGGGCCGCATCACCGGCGGCGCCGGCCGCACGATCCGTGGCGCCGCCCACGATCATGTTGCCCAGCTCGATGTCGGCGCCCGTGACTTTGGGCACCACACGATCATCGGCGTCGGGCTGAAAATCGGACATGTTTCACCTTCAATCTGGAATTCGATTCGACTTCAGTCGACCTGTGCGCTCAGGGGGTGCGTGACACATTCTGCGAGCCGTCTTCTTCCCCTCCCCTGGTACTCCGGGGGAGGGCCAGGGTGGAGGTTTCGTGGCCAATCGACGTGCGACCCCCACCCCCAACCACCCCCGGCGTACCTGGGGCGGGGGAAATACAGGGCGGCAAGCGACACGCCCACGCGCGCAGGGA
>JBEKXM010000478.1:0-3998 GCA_049512115.1 Tepidisphaeraceae bacterium
GAATGACCGAATGAAAACCGTTTCGGATTTCGTCATTCGGGCTTGATTCGTCATTCGGATTTCGGATTTCGGGTTTTCAGATATGTCCAACACCACCGCACCAGCCTCTGTCGAGCGACAATTCCCCTGCTCACGTTGCGGGGCAAAACTCCAGTTTCAGCCCGGAACCGACTCGCTGGTCTGCCCATACTGCGGGACGAGAAACGCAATCGCCGCCCCGCCCGCAACCGTGCCGCTTCTGGATTTCCTCAGCTATTGCCGGCAACTCGCCGGCGCGCCGGAGGCTCACGATGCCCTACTTTTCCGCTGTGCCAACTGTGGGGCGGAGACGCATCTGGTCCAGGACGTCACCGCCGGGCGATGCGCGTTCTGCGGCGCGCCGGTCGTGGCCGAGGCACAATCCAAGAAGCTGATCAAGCCCGGCGGATTGTTGCCGTTCATCGTCAACAAGGCACAGGCCAACGCCCTGTTCCGGAAATGGATCGCCGGACTTTATTTCGCCCCAAGCAATCTGTCGCGGCGCGCCGACCAGGCCGGCATCGACGGGGCGTACATCCCATGCTGGACGTACAACACCAACACGCAAACCGCGTACAGCGGCGAGCGCGGCGACGATTACACCACCACCGAAACCTACACGGAAGTCGTCAACGGCCGGGCGGAGATGCGTACCCGAACCGTCACCCGAACGCGATGGACGGCTGTCAGCGGCCAAGTGAGCGACCAATTCCGCGACGTGCTGGTTTTGGCCACGCAATCGCTTCCGCCCAAGCAGGCCGATCATTTGCAGCCGTGGGACCTCGGCCACATCGTCCCGTATGCGGACGATTACTTGAGCGGCATGTCCTGCCAGAGTTATCAGATCGATCTGAGCCAGGGTTTCGAGCTGGCCAAGTCGATCATGGCCGGCACAATTCAGGCCACGATTCAGCAGGACATCGGCGGGGATCATCAGCAAATCTCGTCGATGGAAACGAATTATCTCGATATTCGCTTTCGGCACCTGCTGTTGCCGCTGTGGATCAGCGCGTACCACTACAGCGGGAAGACGTTTCGTTTTTTGGTCAACGCCCGCACCGGAGCGGTTCGCGGCGAGAGGCCGTACAGCGCCGTGAAGATCGCTTCGCTGGTCGCCGGGATTGTCGCGGCCATTGCGATAATTCTGCTGATAGTAAACCACGGCGTTCACTGAAGCGAAGGGAGCCGGAGCATTGAATCGCCAGATTGTCGATCAGCTTCTCAAACGGATCGGCAATTCCACGCTCGAGCAATTCATCCGAAGGCGCGATCCCGCCGAAATGACGCCCCGGAATCTGGCAACCGTCTACGAGCGGTCTCTGGACGGCGGTGGAGTTCGCAAAGCGGGCGGGGTTTTCTATACGCCGCAATATATCGTCGATTTTCTCGTCCATAACACGGTCGGCAAATTGCTTGATGGCAAAACTCCCAAGGAAGCCGCGGACCTGAAGATCGTCGATCCCGCCTGCGGCGCGGGAGTGTTCCTGCTGGGCGCTTACCAATATCTCCTTAACTGGCATTCGATGCATAGCCCGCGGAATGCGGCACTTCGCGCCGATTCGCGGGGGCATTTTCGGCTTGCCTTGAAAGAGCGAATTCGGATTCTGCTGGACAACATCTTTGGGGTTGACGTTGATCGTCGAGCCGTCGAAGTCACCCGGCTTTCGCTTCTGTTGAAAGCGATCGAAGACGAATCGCCCGAATCGCAGGCCTTTCCCGATCTCCGCGGCAACATCAAGTGCGGCGACAGTCTCGTCGGCCCGGATCGTGCCGATTCTCTCAACGAAGTCAACGCATTTGATTGGCACGTTCAATTCGAGAGAATCTTTCAGAATGGCGGGTTCGATGCGGTGATCGGCAATCCGCCCTACATACGAATGGAGATGCGCAAATCCCTGAAGGATTATTTGAAGCGAAATTACCAATGTCACGACGAGCGGAGCGATCTCTATGCCTATTTCATCGAGCGCGGCCATCGAATCCTGAAGCCGGGCGGGCGATTCGGAATGATCGTGTCAAACAAGTTCGTTCGGGCGAACTACGGCCGGGAGCTTCGCAAATTCCTCGGCGAGTCGGCATACGTCGAAACCATCGCGGATTTCGCCGGTCTGCCCCTGTTCCCCGGCGCGACGGTGCGCACCTTGGCCTTTGTTTCGCTGCGCGGCGTCCGATCGCGTAAAACCGCCTATACTCCGCCGCCTTCGATCGATCGGTTTGCCGCCATTCGGAGCGGCAGTTTGACGGTCCAGGATCATGTCGATCAGGATGGATATGACGTGGCGCTCCCGAGCGGCAGGCAAAGCGAGTGGAGCTTCTCGCCAAATGGCGTCAGCGCGTTAGTGTCGAAACTCCAGACCGGACGCCGGACGCTGCGAGAATATTGCCAAGGCCCGCCATGCCGAGGCGTAGTGTCCGGGCTGACCGATGCATTCGTTATCGACGAAGCGGAGCGCCGGTCCATCCTGAAGCGAAATCCCCAAGCTAGAGAGATTCTCAAACCATTTATCAATGGGCGAGACGTTCGTCGCTATCGCATCAAACCGCCGGGCCTTTATCTCATTTACACATTCCATGGCGTGGATATTCGCCGCTATCCGGCGGTCGAAAGGCACCTGAAACCTTTTAAGCCGCGGCTTGAAAAACGCGCAACCCAACAGAAGTGGTACGAACTCCAGCAGCCTCAGCTTCGATTCGCCCGGCTCATGGAAGAGCCGAAGATCGTTTTCCCCGATATGGCCACCGAGCCGAGATTCGCCTTGGATGATTCCGGCCACTATGGCTCCAACACGATTTATTTTCTGCCCAAACGCGACCTGTTCCTTCTGGGACTGCTGAACTCGCGCGTGAGTTTCTTTTACCTCCGGCAGAAGTGCGCGGGCCTGGAATCCAAAAACGAAACATATTTGCGGTTTTTCGGCCAATATCTGGAGGATTTTCCGGTCGCTCAAGCGAACGCCGCGCAACGTAAAACACTCATTTCATTGGTTAATACCATGTTATCGCTGCAGGCATCCGCGGCGTCCAAGTCCCCAGACGATAAGGAGCAACTTGACCGCCGAATCGATCGGCTCGTTTATAATCTTTACGGCCTGGGCGATGATGAAATCGAATTGGTGGAAAACGCGACCGATGGAGGCCGCGAGCCATCCCCACGCTTGATTCTCCCGAGCGCTAACGGCAGGATGGAATGTCCAGTATGACTCCACCGTTGCTGCTCGAAATCGACCCGATCACCAAATGGGCGGCCATCATTCTGGGGATATTGACGATTCTCTACGCCACCATGCGACCGTGGTTCAGGAAGAGAGACCCGCTGGAAAAGCCGCATCGGTTTGGCAGCCTCGCGCAGCAGAGATCGGTTGAGCGGGAGATGCAGAACGTATTGGTGGAACTGTCGGAAATGGCGCGGCAAATCACCGCCCAGATCGACACGCGGTCCGCCCGGCTCGAAGCCCTGATCCGCCAGGCGGACGAGCGCATCGCGGCCATGAATGCCCCGCCGCCCGCAAAAGCGTCTCAAGCTCCACCGGCATCTCTCCCGCCCGAGCCGTCCGATTCGCCCGCGATCGATCCGCGGTACGCGCAGGTTTACGCCCTGGCCGACCAGGGCCGATCCAGCAAGGACATCGCCCAGCAACTGAACCGGCCCAGCGGCGAGATCGAATTGATCCTGGCGCTTCGGCGGTAAGAGCCTCTAACAAAATGACAATGACCTCACGACGGCACGGAATCGACTCAGATGCTAGAAGCAACGGCGAGAACCGGGTCTTAACGACCCCTCGAGCCGTTGCGCCGACGCAGATGAGTCGATTCCGTGCCGCCTTCGGTGGGCCGGAAAAAGCCCATCTGCGTCGTTGTCGAACCTCGTTGTGTCGTCTAAACACGGACTTCGGTTCGACGCCTAGCATCTGGGCTTTTTCCGGCCCATCGTGAGGTCATTGTCATTTTGTTAGAGGCTCTATTCCCGTGGCCATCGTACT
>JBEKXM010000479.1:0-3997 GCA_049512115.1 Tepidisphaeraceae bacterium
ATTTCCTGCACGTTGAGCCAGATGGGAAGTTTCTCGCCGAATTTTTGTTTCAGGGTGACGCTGATGGCCAGGTATCCGAACGCCAGAACCAATCCCGGCACGGCCAGCGGGAGCATGGCCAGGGCGTCGATGACGCCGCGATCCGGCAATCGGCTGCGCACCGCGATGATGCCCACACCAAGCCCAACCACCAGAGCAACCGCGGTGGCCAGGGAGGCGTAGATCGCCGAATTGGCCACGGACGGCATCGCCAGATCATCCGTCAACGCCGCCAGGTAATGCGACGACGAGAACTGTTGCGGCAGGATGGAGCGATACCATTGGCCGGTCGCGCTGAGGCTGGTGAGGACCACGGAAAGATGCGGCAGCAGCGCCAGCGCCAACACCAAGACAAACGGCAAACAAGCCAGGATCGCCCAAAATCCCCGCAATCGTTTTGGCGTCATGGCCACCGAAGCCTTGGTCGCCGCCGTTTCGTAGGATCTCCCCAGCAGGACTTTTCCAACCAGGTACAACCCCACCGCGACCCCCAGCGTGACGACCACCAGCGCGAACGGAAGCGGGTTGTCGGCGACATCGGTCACCTGCTCGAAGATCTGCACCGGCGTGATGGTGTTGAATCCGAACATCAGCGGCGTGCCAAGCTCGGTGAAGCTCCAGATCAGCGTGAGGGTGCAACCGGCGAATATGCCCGGCCGGATCAGCGGCAACGTGATCCGGCGAAAAACGGTGAATCGGCCGGCCCCCAGGTTGGCCGCGGCCTGCTGCATCGTCGGATCGACGCTGGCCAGCGAAGCCTGGAGATTCAGCAGCAGCACGGGATAGAGATGCAGCACCTCGATCAGGATGATCCCCAGGGCGCGGTATCGCCCCAGCCAGTCGAACCCCGCGCCCTGGCCGTAGCCCGCCAATACGCTGAGCGGCCCGAGCCGGCCGAGGAGCAGCCGAACCCCGATCGCCCCGACGAACGGCGGCAGCACCAGCGGCGCCAGCATCAATCCGCCCAGCAATCCGCGCAAGGGAAATTCGTAGCCAACGCTCAGGATCGCCAGCGGCATCGAGATCAGCAGACACAAAAGCGTCACCCCGGCGGCGATCGCGATCGCGTTGAGCAATCCGCGGACGAGTTCCGGATCGCTGAAAACCAGCCCGACATATTGCAGCGTGAAATGCCCGCTGCGCGTCACGAACCCGCGGACGAGAATGCGATAGATCGGCCAGAGAAAAAAGAGCAAGAAGAACGCATAAAGTCCGAGGGAAATCAGCCGGTGTCGGGAGCGGGTGTTCAATTGTGGCATGACGTCGCCCTCCATGGCCGTTTTGTCTTGTCGGGCTTCACCGAAAAGATGAACCGCGAAGGCGCGAAGGAGCGAAGTTGCGCGAAGTCAGATTGATATTGATCTTCCTTCGCGCAACTTCGCTCCTTCGCTCCTTCGCGGTAAATGTCTTCACTGTGATCCATGGTTTGAATCCGCATCATCCCCCCGCCGCTTCTTCGGCGACCCGATGATAGTGCTCGGCGAATCGCCGCGCCCAGTTCAGCCGTTGCCGGGCCTTCCATACGTCCGGGTCCTGCGATGGGTCGGCGGCGATCCTCCTGCCTTGGTCAATTTCACGGGTGACATCCGCCCGGGTGACGGGAATGTCCGAAAGCTCGGCGAGCAATTGGGCCCGGCGGGTTGGATCGGGAACGAGGAGAATTCGCCGGCAGGCGTCCTGAAGTTCGTCGCGCACGTCGATCCACGCGGCGGCCCAGATTTGCGGAAGCTCCGAGAACGTCCCCAGCCATTCCGCACGCTGATTGAATCCGCTGGCGCTTTCGAAATAGTTCAAATCATCGGCCCATCCGGCGCGATCGGTATAAACGCTGCGGCGAATGGGCGAGCGGCGAAGCGCCAGGACGCGCGGGCCGCCCGGCTCGCCGGGTTTGAGAATCCACAGCCTTTGTCCCTGGGGGCTAAGAAGAAATTCGATGAAATGATTGGCCAGCGTCAGTTGCCGGCCATGGGCGCCGTAGAGAATGGCGATGGGGTCGGGGGTGATGGCGGTGGCGGCGCGCGGGGCGATGAAGGTCTCCCGATCGGCGCCGACGGTCTGCTCGGTCACCCGGCCGTAGAAGTCGATGGCCATCCCCGCCGCCGCGTCGCCTCCGGCGACATCGTTCGGCGGCTGTGCCGATGAATCGCTGAAGTATCGCGCGTTGGCCGCGATCAGGACCAGTTGGCGCATCCCGCGCTTCCATCCCTCGTCCAGGGCGGCCTGATATTGCGGGGTGGATTTCAATTGCGCCGGCAGCTTGCCCGCGTTGGCGGGACGAGAGAGAAATTCCGTTTCCGCGTCGGCCATGGCGCGCTGAATGACGATCATGTACGCCACGCCGGCCGACCCGCTGTGCGTGGGATCGGCCAGGGACAGGCTGGCGAAAAGCCGGGGGTCGGTAAGATCACTCCAGGTGCGCGGGGGCGAGAGCTTCAGCGCGCGATAGAGGTCGGGGTTGTAAATGATCCCGAAACTGCTCAGGCAAACGCCCACCCATTTCGGGGGCAGCAAGCGGCCGGATTTGTCGGTCTCCTGGTCGTACAGCTTCACCCCCGCCAGCGCGGGCTGCGGAAAGACCTCGGCCAGCAACCGAGCATCCAAATCCTGCGGATGCAGAATTCCCAGCGGTTTCAGCTTGGAATTGAATTCGTAATCCCCGCCGCCCCAGACCATGTCGATGCCGGTGTCCACCTGATCTTCCGGCGGAAGGGCTCCGCCGTGGGCATCGCGGATGGCGCGATAGATGGTGTCGAGTTGCCGGCGAATATCGGTGGTACCGCCCGGGGTGCGAAACTCCAGTTCGACCGGCTGAGCGTATTTTCGCCTGTGCCAATCCGCGAAGGCCCAGCGGAATTCGTTGCGGATTTCCTGGCCGTGCGGGGTGATGATCACCAGCCGCGGCCCGCTCGACCCGCCACCTCCAAACGATGTACGCTTCATCGCGTGCACCGCCAGCGGAGCAACCAGCAATACGACAAACAACAGGATGAGTCCGTATCGGCGCATCAAAGACTATTCCGGAAGGACCACGCAATCCGCCGCTTCAATCTCGAGCACGACTTCGCCGGACGCCTCAAGCATCGGCCCAGAGCAGCTTGCTTTCAGTCGATGACCGTTGATTTGGACCCAATGCTCCGAAACCTCGCCGAGGAAAATTGTTTCAATCACCTTTCCGGCCAGATGATTTGCCACGGGAGATCGGGCGGCGCCGGGGCTCAAAATGCGAATTCGCTCAGGACGAATGCTCACCACAACGGACTGCCGGTCCTTGGCCGCGTGGCCCGCGGCCTTCATCGTCCCCACTTCCGGCCCCACGCTCACGCCGTCGGCAAAAACCTCCTCGATGGTCCCATTCAGCAGATTCGTTTGACCCACGAAATCGGCGACGAACGCGTTTTTCGGATGGTAATAAAGCTCGGCCGGCGAGCCGATCTGAACGATCCGGCCGTCTTTCAGCAACACGATTCGATCGGCAATCGACAGGGCCTCTTTCTGATCGTGGGTGACGTAGATCGTGGTGTAACCGGCGGATTTGCAAATCCGGCGGATTTCGGAGCGCATCTCCAGGCGAAGCTTGGCGTCGAGATTTGAAAGCGGCTCGTCCAGGAGCAGGCATTTGGGCACCACGACCAGCGCGCGGGCCAGCGCCGCGCGCTGCTGCTGTCCGCCGGACAGGGCGTTGGGCTTTCGGTCGGCGTAGGCATCGAGCTGCACCAGGCGCAGCGCCTCGGCGACGCGGGCCGACTGCCCATCCGCTGGGCCGCCCCGCACGCTCAGCCCGAACGCCACGTTTTGCCGCACCGTCATGTGCGGCCACAGGGCGTAGTTCTGAAAACACATCACGGCGTTTCGCTGTTCGGTCCCCAGCCGCGTCACGTCGATGCCGTCGAACAGAATGCTTCCTTCGCTCGGCTCGAGCAATCCGGCGACGATGCGCAGAAGAGTGCTCTTGCCGCAT
>JBEKXM010000480.1:0-3996 GCA_049512115.1 Tepidisphaeraceae bacterium
CCGCGTCCTCAAAATCCAGCCGCCCGTCCGCCAGAATGTCCACCTCGCATCCCGCCAGCAGCACGATCCCTTTCATCCGATCCGAAACCCGCCGGATGTCCGCCGCGTGCTTCATCAGCCGCTGGGCCGAAAGCCCGTTGGCGATCACCTGCGTCTTGGAATGATCGGTGATCGCCATGAATTCATATCCGCGCGCCAGCGCCGCCTCCGCCATCTGCTCGATGCTCCCCTGACCGTCGGATGCGGTCGTGTGTGAATGCAGGTCGCCGCGGATGTCTGCAAGTTGCACGATCTTCGGCAACTTGCCCGCCAGCGCTGCTTCGATCTCGCCCCGATCTTCCCGTAGCGTCGGTTCCATGCAGGCCATGCCCATCGCTTTGTAAATCTCCTCCTCGGTTTTGCCGGCAACGGGCCTGGCGTTTGGCGGGAAGCCCGGCCTCTTCTCCGACCGGTCGTACTCGTGCAGCTTGTACAGCCCCCATTCGTTCAGCGTCATCTGCCGTTGCTGCGCCAGTCCCCGCAGCTTGGTGTTGTGCTCCTTCGATCCGGTGAAATACTGCAGCGCCGCGCCGAAATTCTCCGCCGGCACGATCCGCAGATCGACCTGCAATCCCCGGGTGGCCAGGATGCTGGCCTTGGTTGGCCCCTGAGCCAGGACACGCTGCACCAACGGCAGCTTCACAAACGCCGCCGACACCGCCTCGCCCAAGGAATGGTTCTTGAGCGCGCACACCAGATCGATGTCCCCGATGGTTTCCCGCCTCCTCCGCAAACTTCCCGCAATCTCAGCCTGCGACACGCCCGGCAATTGCTTGAGCGCGTCGAGCATCGCCTGCCCGATTTCCATCGCTTCGACGATCCCCACTCGCCGCGACGCCTGTGCCCGCAGGGCGATTCCCTCCTTGATCGCCTTGATTTTCTTCGCCCCGATTCCCTTCAGGCCGTCGAGCTTTCCCGCGTCGATCGCCTGGGCCAGTTCTTCCACCGACGTGATCTTCCGCTGCTTCCACAACAGGGCGATCGTCTTGGGGCCGAGGCTGGGAATGTCCAGCATCGGAATCAGCCCCGCCGGCACGCTCGCCGCAACCTCCTCGAAATCCTCGCTTTTTCCCGTCGTGACGTATTGCTCGATAATCCGCTGGCTGGACGGCCCGATGCCCTCCAATTCCTTGAGTTTTCCATCCCGGCAGGCTTCGCGCAGGTCGAGCGTCATGTCCTTCAGGATGCGCGAAACTTTCGAGAACGCGATCGCCTTGAACGGGCTTTCCCCCTTGATGTCCATGAGCGCCGCCAGCGTGCGGAATAGATTGGAAAGCTCGGTGTTGAGCGACATGATGGGAAAAGGATAACGGATAAACCCGAAATCCGAAATCCGAATGACGAATCAAATCCGAATGACCAAATGACGAATCAAGACATTCGGGCATCCGTCATTCTGGTTTGATTCGTCATTCGGATTTCGGATTTCGGGCTTGTTGTTACCATTTGCACCCATGCACCTTTGCCTCGGCACAACCCCCACGGTTCAGCAAACAATGATCTTCGATCGCGTCGTTCCCGACGAGGTCAACCGGGCGGTGGAAGTTCGCCGGGCGCCGGCGGGCAAGCCGATCAACGTGGCGCGGGTGCTTCATACGTTGGGCGATCCGGCAATGGTCTGCGTTCCGCTCGGCGGCGACACCGGGCGATTCATCCTGGCTGATTTCGTCGCCTCCGGCATCGCACACGATTGCGTCGAGTCCCCGCATCCGACCCGCACCTGCGTCACGGTCGTCGATCGCAAGGCCGCAACCGTGACCGAACTGGTTGAGGAGCACGCCCCGCTGGCGGGGCAGACTCCAGGCCAGCTCCTGGCAATTCTGACGAAACATCTGCCGCATTGCCGGTCGGTGATTCTCTCCGGCACGGTCGCTCCGGGCGCGGGTGATGATTTCTACGCCGATTGCTGCCGCGCCGCCGCGGCGGGGAACGTGCCGGTGATACTCGACGCGCACGGCGAACCGCTACGGCGCGCCCTCCGGTTTCACCCCCTGATCGTCAAACCCAATCGCGCGGAATTGGCCGCGATGATTGGAAAGGGGATCAACGATGATGCCGCGCTTCGCCATGCGATGATCGATCTCGTCCGCCGCGGCGCTCAATGGGCGATCATCACCATGGGCCGCAACGGGGCCGTCGCCTCGGACGGCAAAACATTCTGGAAGGTTCCCGCATTGGAGGTTCCGGCCATCAGTCCCATCGGCAGCGGCGACGCATTTTCCGCCGGCCTGGCCAGCGGCCTTGCCGCCGGGCGCGACATACCCCAGGCTTGTCTTCTCGCCACCGCCTGTGCCGCCGCAAACACGCTCGTCCCCGGCGCGGGGTTCCTTCGCTTGGAGGATGTCCATCGCCTCGAGCCGCTCGCTCGCATCCAAAAATGGTGAATCGCCGCGCCCCTCGGCATTGTTATCGGACCGGTGCCGAGCGGAACACGCGACGCTCACCACCATCGGAAACGCTTTGGTTCCAGGAGGTTGATGACCGATATTATCAACCACTGGATTATGAATACTTTATTGCCCCTTCTGAACCTGCCCACGCCGAGCATTGACGATCGCCAGCCCGCGCCCGCCCAGCCCACGCTGAAGCTCGACCGGCGCACCTACGACCGCGCCCTTTCGTGCAACAATTGCGGGCTCTGCCTGCCGGCCTGTCCCACCTATCTCCAGACCGGCCACGAAGCCGAAGGCCCCCGCGGGCGCATCCAACTCATGCGCGGACTCTCCGACGGAAAGATCGATCCCACCCGCAAGGTCCGGGAGCACCTCGATTCCTGCCTCAATTGCCGCGGCTGCGAAAGCGCCTGCCCCACCGGCGTCGTTTACCACGAGCTGATCGAGGAAACCCGCGACCGCATCGCAAAACACGACCGCGAAAATCCCCCGGCTTTCGAATCCTATCGCGGCGTTCTGCGCTGGTTCGTCCACAACGTCGTCACCCATCCCAACCGCCTCAAGGTCTCCGTCGCGCCCATCCGGCTCCTGAAACGCGCCGGCATCTATCGGGTCCTGGAACGTTTCCGCGTGATGGAACTGCTTCCACCGGCGCTCCGCAAAATGGAACAAATGCTCCCGGACTCCGGCCCCATCTGGCCCAGGCCGCTTCCACGATTCACCGGCGCCAAGGGAATGGATGCCGTCCTGGTCGCCCTCCGGAACTCGGCAATCCTGGGTCAAAACGGCGTCGAACGCCGACGATCCGTCCGGAACGAAAAACACACCCGAAAGATCGTCGGGTTCTTCGCCGGCTGCGTCGGCAGCATCTTCTACGACCGCGTCAACCGCATGGCCATCGAGTTGCTCGCCGCCTGCGGCGTCGATGTCTACGCCCCTTTCCAGCAAGGCTGCTGTGGCGCAATCCACAAACAGGGCGGCGAACTTGAACGCGCCCGCCAACTGGCTCGAAAAAATATCGACCTGTTCATCCCACGCGACGCAACCGCCGTCGATTTCATCGTCACCAACATCGGCGGCTGCGGTTCGGCCCTGATGGAATACGACGTGCTGCTTCGCGACGACCCCGAATACGCCAGTCTCGCCCGCGAGTTCCGCCGCCGATACCGCGATATCTCGCAGATGCTTGCCGAACTGACCCTGCCCAAGATGATCCATCCGGTCAATCTCACGGCCACGTATCACGACGCCTGCCATCTCTCCCACGCCCAGCGCCTTCGCCAGCTTCCCCGCGAAATGCTTGCTCGCATCCCGGGTCTCAAGCTCGTTCCCCTGGCCGAGGCCGATCTCTGCTGCGGCGCCGCCGGCGCCTACAACCTCGAACAGCCCCAAATGGCCGCCAGCCTCGCCGATCGCAAGCTCGACAACGTCGCCGCCGCAAAAGCGGACGTCTTGATCTCCGGCAACGCCGGCTGCGCCTCGCACCTGGCCGCACAGGCCAAATCCCGCGGCCAAAGCCTCAAGATCGTCCATCCGGTAGAATTGATTCATCAGGCCGTCTTCG
>JBEKXM010000481.1:0-3981 GCA_049512115.1 Tepidisphaeraceae bacterium
CGATGGTGGCGGTGTGCCACGATCATCTGCCGGCGCGCATGGTGGAGATGACCGGTGGGGACTATCGCTTGACGGCGGCGTTGGAAGCGTATGTCGCATGGCTATACCGAAGCGCGGCGAAGGTGCTGACGATGGGGCAGGGCGCGGCGAAGATTTCGGGGATTCGTCAGCGGCGATTGCCGGCGGAGGACCCGCTGGAATCCGTTTGGGATGCGTGCGTGCGTGCGGCGCGGGGATCGGAGAGCGAGGACGAAAACACGGCAAGAGAGGCGATGCGCGCATGATGCCGATGACACCGGATTTTCACGGCCAGACTACGGACCTGGATGGGTCGGATAGCGCCAAGCCGCGGATCGTGATTCTTTCCGCGTCGGTGGGCGGCGGGCACGTGCGGGCGGCGCAGGCGATCGAGTCGGCGCTGGGGGAATTGCTGCCGGATGCAACGATCGCGCACGTGGACGCGTTGGATTTGACCAACGGCGCATTTCGGCGCGCTTATGGGGCGGGGTATTTTCGGGCGGTGGAGCGCGCCCCGCGATTCGTGGGATGGATGTACGATTTCCTGGATCATCCGAACGATCGCGGGGCGGCGACGCGCACGCGGCAATTGTTCGAGCGGTTGAATTTCACGAGGCTGACCCGGCTGCTGACGGAACATCCGTGGGACTTGGCGATCTGCACGCATTTCCTGCCGGCGGCGCTGCTGGCCCGGCTGCGCCGGCGGGAACTTGTGCGGTTTCCCCATGCGGTGGTGGTCACGGATTTCGACGTTCACGGGATGTGGATCACCCGGCCGTGCGAACGGTTCTTCGTCGCGACGGAGGAGGCGAAGGCCAATCTGGCGGCGCTGCAAGTGCAAGAGCGGGACATCCGCGTGACGGGCATTCCGATCGACCCGCGATTTAGCGACTCGCTGGATCGCGGCGAGGCGATCGCGCGGAACGAACTGGCGGCGGACGGGCCGATCGTGCTGCAACTGGCGGGTGGGTTCGGGATCGGGTCGATCGAGCGAATCCATCGGTCGATCTGCCAGATCGAGCGCCCGTTGCAAATCGTGGTGGTGACGGGCCGGAACAGCGCCGCGGCCGAGGCGCTGTCATCCGTGGACCATCATCCGCGGCACCGGCGGAAGATACTGGGGTATACGACGCGGATGCACGAGCTACTGCGAGCGGCGGACGTGGTGGTGACCAAGCCGGGGGGATTGACGACGGCGGAATCGCTGGCCAGCGGCTGCCCCATGGTGATCGCCGAGCCGATTCCGGGACAGGAGGATCGGAACGCCGATTTCCTCCTGGAGAACGGCTGCGCGATCAAGGTGAACAACCTGTCATCGCTGACCTATAAGCTGTCCTCGCTGCTGGAAGACTCGGCGCGGCTGGCGCGGATGCGCGCGGTGGCGATGCGTTGTGGGCGGCCCGGCGCGGCGCACGACGTGGCGGCAAGCTGCGTTCAACTCTTGCAACGTCATCCCGTTTTGGTTTAAAAAGAGGAGAGGAGCGCTCCCCGTTTGGGTCGCGGCTCAACGGACGGCGCGTATGCAGCATCTGATTCTAGCCGCGTTTCTAATCGCCCTGGCGTTTACTTTCGCGCGGGTGGAAATCGAGATCGAGGGGCCGAATGGGTGGGCGGCGAATCTCCCCACGTGGCGGATTTCCAATCGGTGGACAAAACTGTTCTACGGCAACCGGCCGCTCACGGGCTACCACTTCTGGCTTCAGGTGTTCGTTTTCCTGATGGCCCATTTGCCGTTCACGTTGCAGTTTGCGCCTTGGTCGAGGGCGGGGGAGTTGCGAATCATCGGGTTCATCATCGTATTTTTCATCGTTGAGGATTTTTTATGGTTCGTGCTGAACCCGGCCTACGGCATCCGGCGGTTCCGGCGGGAGAATATCTGGTGGCATGCGCCGAACTGGTGGTGGATCATGCCCAGGGATTATTGGGTGTTCCTGGCGCTGGGGTGCGTGATGTATGGGGCGGGGGTGTGGATGAAATCGGCGGTGGGGCCGTGAATGCCCGGCGAGTGTTTCGGCGGTGGGTCAATTGGGAGTTTTTGGCGGCCAAGAGAACCCACGGATGGCCATCCGTGGGCTTTCGGGGGTGAAATTGAACTGCTACGGGTGTTTTTGGGCCACTTGAACACCGCCGGGGCTGCCCGTATGATGCCCGGCTTCCTGAATTCAGGCGGAGAGCCGAGTTTTGCAGCGAGGACCAAAAGTAAGATGCCGACGATCAATCAGTTAATTAAGAGGCCGCGGCGGAGCTTGCCGCGGATCAACAAGGTGAAGGACCTTGAGGCGTGCCCGCAGAAGCGTGGGGTCTGCCTTCAGGTCAAGACGATGACGCCGAAGAAGCCGAACTCGGCGTTGCGGAAGATCGCGCGCGTGCGCCTGAGCAACGGGCGCGAGGTGACGGCGTACATTCCGGGCGAGGAGCACAACCTTCAGGAACACAGCATCGTGCTGGTTCGCGGGGGCCGGGTGCGGGATCTGCCGGGCGTTCGGTATCACATCGTTCGTGGGACCCTGGACGCATTGGGCGTCGAAGGACGAAAACGCGGGCGAAGCAAATACGGAAGCAAGGCCGGAAAGTAAAGATCGATGCACGTTCTGCGGTTTCTTCTCGACGATGCGTTGAGTCCCGGATCGTGGGGATCGAGCCTGAGATTTTTGGTCTCGCTTCTGGTGATGGTCATCGTCGGCATCGGGGCGATCATCTGGTGGCTTAAGCGTGGATAAGGTCAAAGTAAAACGGAGCAGGTAATTCAGCAATGGCATTCAAGAAATTCACAGCCAGCGAGGACATTCTTAAACCGGACCCGCGTTACAACAGCAAGCTGGTCAGCAAATTCATCAACTGCCTGATGTGGCAGGGGAAGAAGACGGTGGCGCAGCGGGTGGTGTACGGGGCGATGGATCAAATCGCCAAGAAGGTGAAGGACGTTCCGGTGCTGGAGTTGTTCGAGACGGCGGTGAACAACATCAAGCCGTACGTGGAGGTTCGGAGCCGGCGCGTGGGCGGGGCGAACTACCAGGTTCCGATGCAGGTGAACAAGCGGCGGCAGCAAAGCCTGGCGTTTCGGTGGCTGCTGGAGGCGTGCCGGGGGGCGACCGGACGGCCGATGGCCGACCGGCTCGCCGATGAACTGATGGCCGCATATAAAAAGGAAGGCAAGGCGATGTCGACGCGAGAAAACACGCACCGCATGGCCGATGCCAACAAGGCCTTCGCACACTTCGCTTGGTAAGAGGATGTCAGCGTGGTGATCCATGATAGACGTCAAGGACCTGCGCGAGAATCCTGAGAAGTACCGCCGGGGGGCGGAGCTTAAGAACGTCACCGTGAATATAGCGGCGGTGCTGGACCTGGACGGGCAATGCCTGCGCGCCCAGCAGGAATTCGACCGTCTGCGGGGGGAGCAAAACGAATTGTCCCGGCAGATCGGGAAGGCGAAGAGCGCGGAGGAGCGGGAAACGATCAAGAGCAAGGCCGGGGCGATGAAGCCGCAGCTTCAGGAATTGGAGCAAAAGCGAAAGGCGGCGGAGGCGGCGAGGGACGAGCTTTTGTTGCAGATTCCGCAGCCGCCGGATGATGACGTGCCGCCGGGGAAGGATTCGGCGGACAACGTGGTTCTTTACACGCATGGCGAGCCGCGGCGGTTTGAGTTCAAGCCGAAGAACCATATCGAGCTGGGAAAGGCGCTGGACCTGTTCGATTTTGAGGCGGGGGTGAAACTGGCGGGGACGCGGTCGTATTTCCTCAAAGGGCTGGGGGCCGATCTGCATCAGGCGGTGCTTCGGCTGGCGCTGGACATGATGACGCGGGAAAATGGGTTCACCCAATTGACGGTTCCGGTGCTGGTGCGGGAAGCGGCGATGCAGGGGACGGGATTTTTCCCCGCCAGCCGGGAACAGGCGTATCACGTCACCCAAGACGATCTGTTTCTGACGGGAACGGCGGAGGTGGGATTGACGGCGTATC
>JBEKXM010000482.1:0-3977 GCA_049512115.1 Tepidisphaeraceae bacterium
CCGGGCGAACGACGGCGAGCTAAAACGCCAAGTAATCGCTTACTTAATTCTAATACGCCCTGGCGGGAGGTCAAGAAAAATCCGGTGATTCGTATGGGTAGTGGGGGGGGTACGATCCGATTATTGCGATCCTCAGCCTGATGTCCCCACAGACGCAAGCGACAACCAAACCGTGATGCGGTGACAAGTCCTCGCCGTCAACCGATAAAGGGTTCGTTGTAATGTTCCGCGCCTGCGTTGGCGTCGCGCGATCTTTTTTCAATGCGCTTGCGATCCAACCAGGCAAGCCACGACGACATGCCGGCGCCGCTCACGGCGGAAAGCGCGTGAATCTCGGCGGACGGATTGATGTTTTTGACATCGCGGCGGAAGACGGCATCGTCGAATTTCACCATCGGGTGCAGGTCGATCTTGGTGAGAACGGCGGCCGACGCGGCTTTCAGGAGCGTGGAATATTCGGCCGCTTTGTCGTCGCCGCCGCTGACCGCGAAAACGGCGACGGTGGCGTCCTGTCCGAGGTCCGGCAGGGTGCCCAATCCGCCGGCGGCTTCGATCAGAAGGATGTCGAAATTTTCCAGTTGGCATTGCGACGTGATGCGCAAGATGGAAGCCGCGTCAGGCGCCGCGGCGTCAACGTGGCCGACAAATCCACACAGTCCCCGCAGCCTGTCGGCATCGCGGCTGGATGCGGGGTTCACGGCGATCACGGCGACGCGCTGGGGCGCCGGCAAGCTTCTCAACGTCGCGTCGATCAATTGGGTTTTGCCCGATCCGGGATGTCCGATCAACCGAACGGCCAGAATACGGGCCTGGGCCAGTTGTTTGCGGATCATCGCGGCCGGCGGGGGTCCCTTGATGTTCCTTTGCCCGGCGTTTTCGGGATCGAATTGCGTCATGGCACACCTCCACGGGCTAGCAGTCCGTGGCAAAAGTCGCGCGACCGCTGCTTGCGTCCTCGCACCAGGCCCTTCGTTGTCGAGACTCGCCCGTATTCGAGTGAATACTGCTTCGTCTCGACGCCTCGGTCCCGGTGCGATGCCGCGGCGCATCGGCTCGCGGGACTTTTGCCGCGGGCTGCTAGGTGTAGTGTCTCAATTGTGGAACCATTTGGCAAAGGGATGAAATAGCCGGGGGGGCGAGGAACTCCGTTTGTTCGACCGAGCGTGAAACTCAAGCCATTTCAGCCAGGTGTCGATGCCTTGATTGCGATGCACCGAGGTTTGAATGACGTCCAACCCGGGCTTGAGGCGTTGGACGCCCTGGCAAAAGACGTCGAAATTGAAAGTCACCAGGGGAAGCAAATCGGTCTTGGTGAGCAACACCAGGTCTGACGTGGTGATGAGCAACTGATATTCCGCGACCTTGGCATCCTGGTCGGCGGCGCTGCACACGCCGATCCGAATATGGTGGCCCAAGTCGAACTCGACGGGGCTGAGGGGGTCGTAGACGCTTTCGATCAACAGCAGGTCGAGCTGATGAAGGTCCAGTCGCGGCAGCGCCTCGCGGACTTGAAGGGCCATCAGATTGTCGGTCAACAGGGGCACGGCCTGATAGCCGTGGCGTATGATCCGCGACACCTCGCGGTCCGCGGTGGGATTGGCGATGATCGCGGCGGCGCCGATTTTGGGATCGAGCCGTGACAGCAGGGCCTCGATGATGGAGGTCTTGCCCGAACCGGCCGGTCCAGCCACGCTGACTGCCGTGACGTGCGCGGCATCAAAGTCCTTCCGGTTCGCCTGGGCGATCTGGCTGTTGGCCTGGAATCGTTCGTTGGGTGTTGGCGGCTTCATGAATTCTGCTTCGCTTCTACAGCCGGCTGATCAACAGCTCGCGCTGGAAGATCATTTCCTTGGGCAAATCGCCGGCCAGCTTCAGGAACAGTTCTTCGTGTTCCGCGACCTCGGCCTTGAATGCTTCCAGATCGACCGTTTGCATTTCATCGAAATCGGCTTCTGAAACGGCCAAACCATTCAGATCGATGTCCTGGCGGCGGGGCATCCATCCCAGAGGCGTTTCCACGGCGTAGGCGCGGCCGTGGCAACGGTCGACGATCCAGCGGAGGATTCGGACGTTTTCGCCGAAGCCTGGCCAGAGAAATTCACCTTGGTCGTTCTTTCGGAACCAATTGACGTGGAAGATGCGCGGACAATCCTTCATCTTCTTGCGCATGTGGAACCAATGGATGAAATAGTCGCGGACGTTGTAGCCAAGGAACGGAAGCATGGCCATGGGATCGCGGCGGACGATGCCCATCTGTCCGCTCGCCGCCGCCGTGGTTTCACTTCCAAGGGTCGCGCCGACGTACACGCCGTGCATCCAATTGAACGCCTGAAAGACCAGCGGCATGGTGGCGGCGCGGCGGCCGCCGAAGATCAGCGCCGAGATTTCGACCCCGTTGGGATCATCGGCGGCGGGGTCGAGCGCGGGATTGTTGGTCATCGGCGCGGTGAATCGGCTATTGGGATGCGCCGCCTTGCCGGGCGATTGCGGGGTCCAGGGCTTGCCGGTCCAGTCGATGCAATGATCCGGCGGCTGGAGCGTCTTGCCCTCCCACCATACATCGCCGTCCGGCAACCGAGCGACGTTGGTGAAGATCGTATCGTGGGCCATGCAGGCCATCGCGTTAGGGTTGGTCTGCTCGTTGGTTCCCGGCAGGACGCCGAAATAGCCCGCCTCGGGGTTGATGGCCCGCAACCGCCCGCTCTTCTCATCGACCCACATCCAGGCGATGTCGTCGCCGACGGTGGTGATCTTCCAGCCGGCGTCCAGATATTTTTTCGGTGGAATCAGCATGGCGAAGTTGGTCTTGCCGCAGGCGCTGGGAAATGCGGCGGCAACATAGGTCTTTTCGCCCCCGACGCTCACGCCGCTGATGAGCATGTGCTCGGCCATCCAACCCTGCTGGTGACCCAGGAAGCCGGCGATTCGCAGTGCCAGGCACTTTTTGCCCAACAGGGCATTGCCGCCGTAGCCGCTTCCGAAACTCCAGACCGTGTTATCGAGCGGAAAGTGGCAGATATAGCGACGATCGGGATTGCAATCCCCGACGCTATGCAGGCAGCGCGTGAATTCATTGCTGTCACCGAGTCGCTTCCAGGCCACGTGGCCCGCGCGGGTCATAATGCCCATGTTGACCGCCACGTAGACCGAATCCGTCAGTTGGATGCCGACTCTTGCCAGGGGCGAGCCGATCGGGCCCATTACAAAGGGAATTACGTACATCACGCGGTCCTTCATGCAGCCGTCGAACAGCCCTTGGAGTTTGGCGTAAGCGGCCTGCGAGTGCATCCAGTTGTTGGTGGGGCCAGCCATGTCCTGGGCGGGCGTGCAGATGAACGTGCATTGTTCGCTGCGGGCGACATCGTTCGGATTACTGCGATGGAGATAACATCCGGGATGTTTCTCCTGGTTGAGTGGAATGAACACGCCCTGGCGCACGCCGTCCGCGATCAGTTCTTTTCGTTCTCTGGCGCTGCCGGTGCAGATATAGATCTTGTCCGGCTGGCAAAGCGCCACGCATTGGCCGATCCATTGCTGCACGGTCTGAGGCTGAGCGGGCCGTTCGGCCCGGGCGTCGGGGTGTGGGGCGGCGGGTTTTGTCGGCGTCATTATGGCGGCCATCGCATTATTTCCTTCCGCGTTGCCCGTTGACTATCGCCCGGACGGATCGAAGATGCTGATTCAAGGAGTCTTCCATGTCGGCCTCGGACTTGGCAAAAATCGTCAGCGTCTCGGTGGTTCCCGTGGTGATCATTTCAGCCTGCGGACTGTTGTGCCTCGCGTTCTACAACCGCATGGCGGCGATCGTGTCGCGCCTGCGGGGTTTCCAGAGAGAGCGTCTCCACGAGCAGGAACGCTCGCAGGGCGGCGCTACCCAAAACGCCGAGGAGATTGCCCGGCGCGAAAAACTGCTGGAACATCTGAAATCGCAAACGGACCACGTCACCCGCCGCGCCAAGCTCATTCGTCTCACCCTT
>JBEKXM010000483.1:0-5344 GCA_049512115.1 Tepidisphaeraceae bacterium
ATCGGCAAAGAAGGCGGCAGCGCAATGCGCGGTCAACGCTCTGGCGATCGCCGGCGGCGAACTGGGCGGCCAATGGGACCGGCTCGTCCGCGTGGTGCGCATCGGCGTGTTCGTTCAATGCGAAGCGGGATTTGCCGATCACGCCAAGGTCGCCAACGGCGCCAGCGAGCTTCTGCAAGCCGTGCTGGGCGAACCGGGCCGCCACGCCCGCGCCGCCGTCGGCGCCAATTCGCTGCCCCTCAACGCCGCGGTCGAGGCTGAATTCCTGTTTGAAATCCGCTGATGCGACAATTCTTTATCGCGCCGGTTGCGTCGTCGCGCCCACCGTCTGCGCCAATGCGGACTGCTCCTTGTATTGATCCGCATATTTCCGCATGATCGCGATGTTCTCCGGCGGGACGTCCTTGGTCATGCCCTTGGCGGTTACCGTCAATTTCTTTTGCGACTCCGCCAACTGCGCTTTTTCCAGCTCCAGGGCGCTGCCGGACTTCACGGCGGCGGCGATGCCGGCGTCGTTGTCCGATAGGGCTGCCGCCTTCTCATCATCCGTGACCGGGATTTCAGGATGTGCCGCCCGCTGGCCGGCCGCGTCGGCGCGGGCCTGGGCCTCGGCCTGGGCCTTCTTTGCATCCTCCTCTTCATTGCGAACTTCCTTCGCCGAATCGCGCGCCGCCCGAGCCTCGTTTTTCTTGTTTTGAACGTATTCCGAACGATCGTCCACGGAGACGTCGGCTGGTGGATTGGCGGCCTGTTCGTCGGCGCTTTTCGCGTCGGCATCGTGCTGCTTGGCCTCGGCCTCGTCGGCGGCGGCGTCATCGGCGTGTTGCTTCGCCTCGTCCGCGGCGGCTTGCTGGTCGGCCCTGGCGGCTTTCACGGCAGCGTCACGATCCCCCGCGCTCAATACCCGCCAGCCGTTGGTCTTCGCTTCCTGAAATGTCGCCAGCCGGCTGCGCTCCGCAGCCTCCGCCGCTGCTAATTCCCGTGCCTGGGCGTCGAGCCGGTCCTGGGCGTTTTTCAAGTCCCCGTCCAGATACGTCACCGCGCCCCACGCCTCGGCGGCGCGCTGCGCCAGCCATTCGTATTCCCCCTGGCTGACGTGATGCCGGTCCAGACACGCCTGGAATCGCTTGTCGATGTTCGCCACCGCCGCCAGCTTCGCCTCCGGGGTCTGGGCAGCCGTGGCTTGCCGAAGAATCGCGGCGCTCTCTTCCAGCCAATCCTTTTGGGTATCCAGGAATATCTTGAGTCGGGCCTCAGTAAAGTTCTTGGCGGCCGGCGCTTGCCATTGCGCCTTGGCCGAATTGACGAGCAATAGAGCGAGAATGAGCGAAGCGGCTGTCAAGCGTGGGAGCATATTAATGCAGCAAAACGCAAAACCCCCGCGGCGTCAAGGCTTGGCTCGGATTATCGGACATCGCATCGATTCGGCGGAAGCTCAAGGAAATCGGCCAATCACACGTCTTACGGTATTACGATGCGCTGGACACCGCGATCCGGCAGAACTTCGTCAAACAGCTTCAGTCCGTGGATCTTCACAATCTGGAGGAGTTGGTGGATCAATTCGTTCGCGCCAAGCCGGCGATTGCCTTGCCGGCGGATATCGAACCCGTGCCGGTCTATCCCCGCTTCGCCGACGCCGGCCGGGAAGCCTTATATGATGCTGCCTGCCGCCGCGGCCACGAATTGCTGGCCGGGGGAAAGGTCGGCGCGTTTCTCGTCGCCGGGGGACAGGGAACGCGCCTGGGATACGATGGTCCCAAGGGTGAATATCCCATCACCCCGGTCAAGAACAAGCCGCTGTTCCAGGTCTTCGCCGAGCAGCTTCTGGCCCGGGGCCGCCATGCCGGGCGGGTGATTCCCTGGTATGTCATGACCAGCGATAACAACGACGTTCAGACCCGCGCGTTTTTCCACAAGCATCACTTCTTCGGATACCCGGAAGACGCCGTTTTCTTCTTTCAGCAGGGAATGATGCCGGCATTTTCCATGGACGGAAAGCTCCTCCTCGCCGAAAAAGATTCGCTGGCGCTGTCTCCCGACGGGCACGGGGGCAGCCTGCGAGCCCTGGAAAGAAGCGGGGCCTTGGAAAACATGCGCCGCCGCGGCGTGGAACATCTCTCCTACTTCCAGGTGGACAACCCGCTGGTCTATTGCATCGACCCGCTGTTTCTCGGCCTGCACGATCTGACCGGAAGCGAAATGTCCAGCAAGACGGTGCCCAAGGCCCATCCGATGGAACGCATCGGTAATTTCGTGGTCGGCGACGGGAGCCTGCGGGTGATCGAATACTGCGACCTGCCCGAATCGCTCGCCACTCAGACCAACCGCGATGGCTCGCTACGTTTCAGCGCCGGGTCCATCGCGATTCACGCGCTTCGCGTGACGTTCATCGAACGCCTCAACGAGGGCGGCCGGCTCCGCCTGCCGTGGCACCGCGCCGAAAAGAAGGTTTCCTACATAGATGACCACGGCCAGCCGGTGAAGCCCGACAAGCCCAACGCCGTCAAGCTGGAGCAATTCGTTTTCGACGCCATTCCATTGGCGAAGAACGCGCTGGTTTACTCCACGGATCGGGCGGAGGAATTTTCGCCGGTCAAGAATGCGGAGGGTTCCGATTCTCCCGAAACCTGCCGCCGTGACCAGATTCGCCGGGCCGCTCGCTGGCTCCGCGAGGCCGGCGTCGAAATCCCCTACCGCGGTCACGAACCCGACGCCAAGATCGAAATCTCCCCCCTCAAAGCCGTCTGCCCGGACGACCTGAAGGGCAAACCGCTTCCCATCCGCCAGATCAAACCCGGCACGTCGGTTTATCTTGCGCAGGAGTGAGACGAAGATTGCCGATTGCCGATTGCAGGTAGAAGGGATCGGGCTCCTCTTCGCCGTTGCATTTCGTCCGCCAAGTGGTAGATTCGTTTTCGACGGGCATGGCCGCCCGTCACCACTGGGAAAGGGAAGTCCCGATGCTCCTCCATCAGCTCATCGCGGAGCTTGATCCCCAAATTAATGTTGACGGCGTTGCCAACGTCGAAATCCGCGGCATTTGCGAGGATTCGCGGCTCGCGCAGCGGGGCGATCTGTTCATCGCCCGAGCGGGAATGAAAACCGAAGGCGTAAGATTCGTCGGCCAGGCCGTCGAACGCGGCGCGGCGGCGCTGGTAACGGAGGCCAGAATCGCCGATTGCCCCCGGCCCCAGATCGTCGTCCCCGACGCCGCCGCCGTCATCTCCGCCATCGCCCATATTTTTTACCGGCACCCGTCCCACCAAATGCGCGTCGTCGGCGTCACGGGGACCAACGGCAAGACCACCACCGCCTATCTCATCCGCCACATCCTGAACAAATTCAACCTTCGCTGCGGAATGATCGGCACGGTGGAAACAGATGACGGCAAGGATCGCCGCGAGGCGAGCATGACCACGCCGGGGGCGATCAACGTTGCCCAACTTCTGGCGGCCATGCGCGACCACGGCTGCCGGGCCTGCGTCATGGAAACTTCCAGCCATGCGTTGCATCAGGGCCGGGTCGCATCCGTCCGGTTCGCCGGCGCGGCGTTCACCAATCTCACGCGCGATCACCTGGATTACCACGGCCGGATGGAACATTACGCCGCCGCCAAGGCTATCCTCTTCCAATTGCTCGACGAGGATGCCGTCGCCGTCGTTAACGCCGACGACCCGTGGGCCGATCGCATGGTCGCCGGGTGCGAAGCACGCACCGTGGCGTTTGGATTCGACTCCGGCGCCGACTATCGCGCCAAGGATTTGGCGATCACCAGCCAGGGATCGCGATTCATCCTGCAAACTCCTGACGGCAACGACGAAGTCGCGATGGAGTTGATCGGCCGGCACAACATCGCCAATGCCCTCACCGCCGCCGCTCTGGTGGGCGAAGTCTTGGGGCTCTCGGTTCATCAGATCGCCGGCGCATTGCGCGATGCCCAAGGCGCCCCCGGACGCTTGCAGGCCGTGCGCGCCGGCCAGCCCTTCGCGGTCCTCGTGGATTATGCCCATACCCACGACGCACTGGAAAAGGTCCTGACCGCATTGCGTCCCCTGACCCGGGGAAAGCTGCGCGTGCTCTTCGGCTGCGGCGGCGACCGCGACCGCACCAAGCGGCCCCTCATGGCCCGCGCCACCGAACGATTCGCCGACGTCGTTTACGTCACCAGCGACAATCCCCGCACCGAGAATCCAAGCGAGATCATCGAGCAGATTCTCGCCGGCTTCCAAAATCGCCGCCAAAAGCCGCCGATCGTCGAGCCCGATCGGCGCGCGGCCATCACGAAGATTCTCGAAGATGCCGAGCCGGGCGACGTCGTCCTCCTCGCCGGAAAAGGACACGAAAATTATCAGATCGTCGGCCAGGCCAAACGTCATTTCGACGATCTCGAAGAGGCCAAAATGGTGCTTCAGAAAACCTCGTTTCCCAAAAGGGATTCCAAAGTATGAATCCCATTTCGCTTGCCGAGATTCGCCGGGTGACCGGGGCGGTCGACGTATCGGCCGACGTCGCGGACATGGAAATCGCCGCAGTCTGCACCGACACCCGGAAGATGGCGGCGCGTTCCCTGTTCATCGCGCTGCGCGGCGATCATTTTGACGCCCACGATTTTCTGGACCAGGCCCACGCGGGAGGCGCGGCGGCGGCACTGGTCGATCACGCCCCCGCCAATCCGCCCGCCGGGCTGCGATTGCTCCGCGTGCCGAACACCCGCGCCGCCATGGGAATTCTGGCCCGCCGCGTTCGCCAACAATTCCGCGGCCAAGTCATCGCCGTCGCCGGCAGCAATGGGAAGACCGGCACCAAACATCTGATCCATTCGGCCCTGCGGGAAACCGTCCGCGGCTCGATGTCGCCCAAGAGCTTCAACAACGACATCGGCGTTCCGCTGGCGATCTTTCCGGCCGATCCGACGGACGATTATCTAATTTTGGAACTCGGCACCAACCATCCCGGTGAAATCCGAAACCTCACCCACATCGCCCTGCCGGACATCGCGATCATCACCAATTGCTCCGCCGAGCATCTGGAAGGACTCGGCACTCTCGACGGCGTAAGACGTGAAAACGCCAGCCTCATCGATGGACTTCAATCCGATGGAACGCTCATCATCAACGGCGACGATCCCGCGCTGATCGAGGCCGCCTGTGGCTTCCACGGCGATTGCCTGACCTTCGGCTTTTCCCAAACCAACGACGTTTGGGCGTCCAATGCAATTTGCTCGTGGAACGGCACGCATTTCACCATTCAGCCCGGGGGCATCGAAGCGTTCGTTCCGCTGCTGGGAAATCACGTCGCAGCCAACGCCCTGGCGGCCGTCGCCGTCGCCAGGCGGCTGGGGTTG
>JBEKXM010000484.1:0-3967 GCA_049512115.1 Tepidisphaeraceae bacterium
GACGGTAAGTGTGCCGGTTCCGGTGATCCCTTGGATGGTGGAATTAACGCCGATCACCTTAAATGCCGCGTTATTGACGACGGTGACATGGTTGCCATGGGTAGCGCCCGTGCTGTTGTCGGTGAACGGATCGGTCCCGCCGGTCGCTATAAAGGTGCCGGCGTCGACCACGAGTGAAGACCCCGAGGTGACGGTCACCGGCGCGCCGGCGCAGCGGTCGAGGATGACGGTGCCCGTTGTGAAGAGGCCGCCTCCGCCGGGGACCGCCTGCGTGGACTCCTTAAACACGATTCCGTTCCAACTCGTCAGACCCGTTCCGCCGACGGTCCAGGTGGATGCGAATGGAGTCGGCGTGTTATCGACCGTGGCGCCGTCGAGAGCAACGGCACTTGAGCCGGCATCATCGTTGAAATAGAGGTTGCCGTTGATGTTGGAATTTGGACAGCCACTGAACAGAATCTCGTTGGCTGCGGTGCCGTTGAGGTGAAGCGAAAATGCGCCGTCCTGGGGAAGCAGCAATTGGGTACCGATGGGAGTAAACTGAACGTTTCCGCCGGAGAAGTCGATGCTGCCGGTTCCGGAAGTATCAAGAGTTCCACCGCCGGGCGCGCCGGAGACTTTGAAGACGGAGTTGGCGCCCATGTAAACGGTGAGGCTTCCCATCAAATTGCTGGGATTGTAGCCGTTAACGCGGAAGAAGGCTTTGTCGTCGATGAATAAATAGCTGTTGGAGCCGGCATAGGTGGAGATGCCTGAAAATCCGTAGTTGGGGCTGTACTGGGTCGCGGCGGGAATGGGTATTCCGCCCGGCGAAGCCGGACCGACTAGATGCAATGCGGTGGCCGCGGCTCCGGCGGCGGATCCGGCGAAGATCGCCTGGCCGTTGGCGGGGGTGGCGATGCCCGGCAACTGATTGATTTCAACGAGGCCCGAATCCATTTTCAGACCCCAGGCATTGGATGGGTCGCTGGAGGGATAGAGAAAGCCCGGTAGAAAATCGAGAATGCCGCCACCCGTTTTTTCCAGCACCGACTGCTCGGCGTCGGCTTCGAGTGGAGCCGCGTCAAAAGTGGCGGTAATGCCGGCATCGACGGACACGATGCTGCCGCGGCGCTGCGGCCCGTTGGCGACGCGGAGAATCTGCGAGAAGCCAACCGCCGGAGGTCCAGCGGGGATGGAGACGATGTGCAATATGCCGCCATCCGCGATGGTGATCGCGGCGGGACCGAGCTGCGTCCCAGCGCTCACCTTGACGGTGCCGCCCATGATGCCGGTGCCGCCGGTGGCGGTATTTGCTCCGAGAAGGCTAGTCAAATCCAGGGTGCTGTTGATTCCGCTCTTGAGCAGCGCCAGTGGAACAGCGCCGATATCGTTTATCGCAAACGTTACCCTCATGGTGCCCGCGCTGTTTTCGCCCCCGAGATTGAGGATGTGGGTTGGCACCGGCACCAGCGGGGCGGATTTTGACTGATATAGCTCGGATTGGATCACCGCACCGAAGCCAACGCCGGGAAGCCCCGGAAGCACAATTGAGCCGTCATAGCCGACAGCGCCGCCGTCGAGGAAAAGCCCCGCCGCGCCAAAACTGCCCGCCCCGCCATAATTGTATGCTGCAAATCCACCGGCGGCAGACAGAAGAAGCTGGCCCGGCCCATTGAAAGGGGTTCCCGCAGGAGCGCCGGCATAGGCGGCTCCAGTCGTAAGCTTGGTCGAGTACGTTCCCAAGTCGGTAATTGAGCTTGGCGCAAGAATAAGGTTGCTAGGGATGTGTAAGGTTCCAGCTTTGATATCGGTTGCGCCGTTGTATCCGATGACGCCGGTGAGCGTCACCTCGCCAGGCTGGAGCTTGCCGGTGGTGCCCATCTCGGCGCTGGTGTTGGCGGCGCCGGCTGGGCCGGCACCGAGAACACTGCTGATCGTCAGCGAGCCACCGCCTCCGCCGAGGTAGTATTCGCTAAATCCCCCGGCAGCCGGCGTGTACGGAAAGACCAAGCCGCTAAGCGAACCGACGCCGCTGGATCCCACGCGCAGCGCCGTGAGCGCTCCGCCGGTGTTGACGATGGAAAGAAAGACCGCCGCGGGATCGCCCAAGAAATCGACGTCAAAGGCCCCGGATTGGCCTGGCACAGTGCCAGCCGTGGCCAGATTGCCGGGAACGCCCGTAACATAGCCGACACCCATTGCTGCGCCGATCGGAGTGCCCGGACCGGCAGTCGGCTCCAGGGTGACGGTGACAGGAGGACCGCCCGCGACGCCTGTAGTCGTTCCGTAAGAGTTGCCCGTAAGAAAACGCAACGTGCCGGCGTAGACGAACTTGGCTCCTTCGGAGGTGGTCTGGTTGTTGCCGCCGATGGCCAGGACGCCGCCTCCGGTTTTCGACAACTGCAAAGCCCCGAGGGGATTGAGGTCGAAAAGGGAGTCGACCTGAGCGGTCACGACGACTTTGTTGAGATTGTTCGGCCCTGTTTGAAGAGTGCTGCCGTCAATTCCGGAACGGAGATCGCCGTTTTCCACGTCAACGGTGCGCGTCGCACCTGCAAATCCATCGACATTTTCGAGAAACAGTCCGCCGGTGGATTCGAAGTTAAATTCATTATCGGCCTGGAACGTGATGCTGGCCGCGGGGCCGCCTGTATTGTCCACCATGACCGGCCCAATAACATGCGTGGTGGGCGCCGGCGCTGGCACGGCTGCGTCCGCATAGTTCAAGTCGGCGAATACGGTTCCGGAAGAGGAATTGATCGTATTGCCCATAACTTGGGCGCCGGTGCTGCTGAGAATATCAAAGTTCCCGCCATTCAGTAGGACGGAACCGGCGCCAGTCCTGCCGCTATCGAGAAGCCGGGCCGCCGTGCCGCTATTGACTATGACCAGACCGAAGTAACCCGCGTTGGCGTTGCCAAAATAAACGTCCCCCGTGCCGATCGACGAAGTCTCATTGATGGTAAGGGGGGAACTGGCTCCCAAGATCGCGCCACTGAGATTCAACACCCCGCCATTGACGCCGGTAAAGTTGATCGTGGTGCCTCCGACAGATTCCAAATCCAGGTTTGTGGCAATGACATCTCCATTGGCGAAATAGTTGGAGCCGTAGGTGGCTTGAACAGTATTTCCAACCGTGATCTGGGGAGATACCGCCCCCGTGAGTTTTAGAGTGCTGGCGGCGGGTGGCGAGCCGGTCAGCGTGTAGGTGACCCAGTCGCCAAAGGTTATGGAGGGATTGCTTTGCACGACTCCGCCCAAATCGACGCTGCCATCGCCGCAGGTGCCGAAATACAGGGCATCGCCGACGTTAGGCACGACACCCCCGTTCCAGTTGTTTGGATTAGTCCAAGACCGGTACGGCGGAGGGAACGAAACCACGCCGCCCACCCATGTGCCATCGGCTTGCACCGAGCGCACGCCGATCGTGGCCATCGAAGCGGCAATCGCTGTGGCCAGAATCGATCTTTGCGAAAGTGAACGGCGAGCGGTGCGAGTTAAACCCGAACGTTGATTGTGAGCGCGGCGCATGGAGTCCTCCTGTAGACAAAGAGCCTTGGACGTTGTTGCAAAGAGCGAACAACGCAGAGTTGTCGGTAGCGTAATGCCGAATACGAAGAGAGGCGGCGCGCTTTCCGCGAGGCGAGCCGTCGCTTGAATCCATTTTCTACACTTGCAATTCCCAAATAGCCAGCATTAATAATTTTTTATTGTTGCGCCAACAAAACTGAACCGAGTTCTTAGCAAACGTCTTGGGCTGCCAGAAGCGACGCGGCAACGCCGTTGTCGCCAGGGAGATTCGCCAACTGCGCACGCTTGAACTGTCGGCTATTCGGCTGTCAGCTATTCAGGGGACACCGTTCGGCGCGCGATTGCCGCATGTCGCAGAGAATGGGCTGGAGCCTCGGGGTAAGAATGCCAAACGCAGTGATAATCACCTATGGCGACGCCGGCGTACCAATAGGCCCACCGCGCCGAACGCGAA
>JBEKXM010000485.1:0-3950 GCA_049512115.1 Tepidisphaeraceae bacterium
TCCGATTGCTTCCCACCTCGCCTCGCGGCGACGCGGTTACCTTTGGTTACGGGCTGGAGAACGTATGCCCGGAGAGGACTTGCACCTCCCGATTCCAGTGACATCTCAGACGCACGAGGTCGCGCCTGAGCTCGAAACTCCTGCCTGCTGGCCGCCGTAGGCGGCGACTCGCCTTTCGTTACGTCTGTAGAAGGACGCCGCGAATTGCAGCAGGCCAGCCAGCGGCTCTCACTGCGCCAACGCCCACTTATATTCGAGCTGGCGCCGCCGGCCGTCACGAGAACTGTAACCGATAAGAATCCTCTGGCTTGCAGGCCGTGGATTGAGTCACTTACTCCGCTTGTCATCCGGCGGAGGCGGCGCGATGGCCTGGGGAGGCGGTTGCGGGGTTGAGCCATATCCGTAGCCTTGCTGGCCGTATCCGCCGGGGGGCTGCTGTTGTTGCATCATCATCCAGTAATAGGCCTGCTGCATCGCCTGCAATTGAGCGGGGCCGGCGGATTGGAATGCGGCGACAAGCTTGACGAGGGTGATGATGCACAAGGCGATCAAGCCGCCAAAGACTGCTAGTGGAAGTATAGACATCGGGTTGAGGCCGCCCTGAAGCAATCCTGACACGGCATTTACGAGTAGAAAGAATGCGAGAAGACCGTTGAGAACAATTGAGCAAACCGTGGAAGCCTTTCCACCACGGCGAACAAAGATGACGAGAATCAGCAGCAACCCGCCCGCCGCCACCATCATCACCGAGAAAGCCGTTATCACCATGTGGATTTCCTGAATCAACGTGAAACCCTCAATCGGAGGAATGTTGGCTTGCTGCTGCCGAAACGTTAGCAACATGGTGTCGTCGGGCACGACCCAGACGATAGACCCGACGCAAGTTCCGAAGAGGAAAATAATGGCGCCCAGGACGAGTTGCCAGAGACCGGCGGCGCGGCCGGCGGCGTGGGGCTGGGACATCGCCCAGGCGCGCGGATCGATCATCGGCGGTAAATACGGCGAGGGTGAATACGGATATTGGCTCAAGCGGGATTCCTTGGATTATTGGAAAGGATCGTCGCGGCAGGGAGCGTGAGCGTCAAGGCGGACGCGGACGGCAAAGCCCTCACCGCTTGAATAATCGCCGCGGCGGCGACGGCGGCGGTCTCCACCCGCAGGATCGTTCGCGTCAGACGAACCGGCACGATTTGGGCGGCGCGGAAGGCGTCGGCTTCCTCGGCGCTCCAGCCACCCTCCGGACCCACGAATACCGTCAACATCCCAGGCAATGCCGAGATCAATTGGAAAATCGAAACGGCATCTTCGTCGAGCGACAAATGCCAGAGTGCGCTGCCGGCGGCTTTGGCCCGCTCAATCATGACGGGCAGTTCCGTCAGGGATTCGATGCGCATGACGCCGGCGCGGGCGGATTGCTCGGCGGACTCGGCGGCCAGACGCCGCCAGCGGTCGAGTTTGCCCGAACCACGCGGAAGAACAACGCTTCGCCGGGTGGACAGGGGCATCAGCGTGTCCACGCCCAGCTCGCTGAGTTTTTCGATCATCCAATCGGCCCGAGCGGCCTTGGGGACGGCGGCGGCGATCGTCAGACGCGGCGTGTTTGGGTTGCCGGGGGTGATTTCATCGATTTCGACGCTGACGCCGCCGGGGGTGACGGACACGATCCGTCCACGGCCGCAGGCTCCCGTTTCGTCGAAAACTTCGACGATCTCGCCGGCTGCCAGTCGCAGGACGTCACGAAAATGGTGGGCCTGCGGGCCGGTGATGTCGATCCGGCCGACAATCGCCTTGGGCACCAGAATCCGCCGCATGCCCGGGCATTATCGGACGGTTCGGCGACAACGGCAACGGCCGTTGCTTTGGGGGATCGGCAAGGTTATGCTGAATGGAAACCTGTCCGAAGTATGCGCATGGACGCGCGATAAAAGCCGATTGGCTAAGCCAATGGCTTTTGCTTCGAGGAAGGATTCCGATGGCACAGGCAACTGCAAACAGCACCGACGACCTGCTCTCCCAATTGGCCTCCAGCGAGATCGACCGGCTCCTATCGGAATCCGAGGACAATCCTCCCGCGCCCGCGACCCCGGCGGCCCAGGAGACTGCCGCCAGTGACGAGATGGTGACGGAGGGCTCGGAGCGTGCGGCGTTGCTGGAGGCCGCGGGGTTTGAAACGCCGGATCCCGCGCCGGCGGAGCCGGTCCAACCCGAGACGCCGCCTGCCCCCGCCCCACCGGCGCAGGATGAGCGGGCGGCGCTACTGCAAGCCGCGGGATTTGAATCGCCCGATGCGCCCGCCGCCAATCCCCCCGTCGCCAATGTCCCCGCCGCCGATGCCCCGGCTGTGCAGGAAGACCCGGACTACGTTCCGATTTATCTCAAGCCGCTGGTGTGGATCAACGCCCCGCTCGACGCCTGCCCGGCGATCGTTCGGAAGATGCTGGGAAACGCCGGCATCGTGACGCTGGTGAATGCCCTGGCGATATTGACTTACGTCTGCCTTTTCCGAAAACATTGACACGGTGTGTCATATAACATAAAGTCGGGCCGTGCCGAAAGTGGTTCTAAGCACGGAGGCAAGGAAGCAGTTGGACGCGCTGCCGATGCATCTCAATGCCCAGGTACAGAAGATCGTCGAGCGACTGGCCGAATGGCCGCGGGTGAGCGGGGCCAAGCCACTGAGGGGCCTCCTCAAGGGGCGTTACCGCATCCGGATGGGGGATCACCGGGTGCAGTTCATTGTTGCGGCGGACGTGGTGACAATCGAGAAGATCGGAAAGCGCGACAGATTTTACGACTGAGCGACGGGAGGTTTTGCCATGGCGATTGGACAATTGATGATTGATGGTCGGCGATATATGGTCGTCGAGGAATCGGAATACAGCCGGCTCCTGATTGCGTCGAGTGGCGCCGCGGCCGTGCGGGAAAAGGACCTTCCACCGCTGCCCAAGCCGGATGCCGATGGAAACGTGCCGGCGCTGGAATATGCCCGGGCATCGTTGGCCAGGAAATTGATCGTCCAACGAACGGCGCGCGGATGGTCGCAAGCCGAGTTGGCTCGAAGAGCCGGCGTGAGGATGGAGACGATCAACCGGCTGGAAAAGGCCAAACATACCGCCGATCCGGCGACGGCCAGGAAAATCGAATTGGCGTTGGACATGCAGCGGCATCGCTCGCGGAGCACTCGCAAAGCAGGCTGACATCAGCGACGGCGAAGAAACTGACAGGCGGCAACGGTTGACCATCGGGGATCGAACAATACCTTCGGGTAGCGGAAGAAGCGGAAATCGGCGGCTAAATCAGGATAACAGCTCGCATCACATTTGATTCCCCTCACATTTGATTCCCCCCTATAGTATTGGTGGCTAGGCGTGATTATGGATTCCAAGAGAAATCACAATTCGATTAAACTTGTAGGCGTCATAATTTTTTCAATTGTTGGGTGCGTGGTGCTTGTACTTGCATGGCTGCAATTTAATGGAGAGCTGTTTATCGATTCGCGTTTTAGAGATAGTAAAATTCTTGGCAAAACGGCGAGCGAAATAATTCAGATGGATGGCTCACCTGCAGTTGATTCGAGAAGCCAGGGTTATCCGCCTGACGGAAACGCTAATTTTAAACTGATCTATTTTTCTGGGTTTCAGAATATATTGATTCGATTTGAGCAAGGGAGGGCCGTCGAAGTGAGTCACTCGACAAAATAGGTCGCCGGAGTGAACTAAAAGTAACGCAACCCTCTATCCGAACGCGACGTCATTTCCCGCCCCGCTCCCCCAGCTTCGGTGAACTCTGCTCGTAATTCTGCGCGATCGGCATCCGCCGGCCGAAGCCGAAGGCGCGGCTGGTGACTTTCAGGCCCGGGGCGGACTGGCGGCGCTTGTATTCGCTGCGGTCGATCAAGCGAATCACGCGAATAACCGTGTCGTGGTCGAATCCCTCGGAAATGATCTCGG
>JBEKXM010000486.1:0-3949 GCA_049512115.1 Tepidisphaeraceae bacterium
GATCGCCTTGTGTCGCCAATCTGGAAAGCAGCACGGGATCAGTTATCGGCAGATTATTCGCTTTGAGATCAAACGCCGCCTCCGATGACGCAGGTGGCAACTTCACGAAATCCGGTTCATCTCCGGATGGGGGTGGAAGCTGGGTCCGCGCGGCGGAACAAGACACCTTGATCTGCCTGGCCGCTGAACGCAACACCCATTTGTTCAATTGCGTCGGCAGAGTAATTCTGGTCGGCGCAATTGAATCGGCTGCTTGCAATAGGGTTATGAATTTGCTGGCCCGTTCCAGTGAACAGTCCTGATCCCGTATAGCACGGGCGATGCCTTCCAACGCCTGGGGCAAATCCCAGTCCTGTTTGACGTAATCGCAGGCCTTTATAAAGGATTGCTCAGCCTCCGCCGGTCGGTCGGCAAGAAGTAGGAGATTGCCTTGCGAAATCTGGTTCGCAAAAGGAAAGGTGCTGCGCACCCGCGTGATGGCAATGGCCTGTTTCAGCCGAGAATCGTCAACTTTGATTG
This sequence comes from Tepidisphaeraceae bacterium, assembly GCA_049512115.1. Taxonomy (GTDB): domain Bacteria; phylum Planctomycetota; class Phycisphaerae; order Tepidisphaerales; family Tepidisphaeraceae; genus PALSA-1353. Next base: position 520 of record JBEKXM010000486.1, read on the forward strand.
AAGTCAGTAGACCCTTAGAGCCGCATGCGCCGATGTCAGCAATGCCCATCCTAGCCTGCTGCTGCCTCCTGAACTCTGCTGCGGCGTTTGGACCTCGTGCCTTTTCAAGGGCCCGTCCCAGTAATTCGATTGCTGTAGGCGTATCCGCCAGGGGCGCAATATCGTAATAGCTCTTGGCGTCCGCCAGGGTCTTCGTATATTGACCCTCCGCAAGTAGCGCTCGCACTCGCGCTTCCTGACAGGTGGCGATCGCAGGATACCACCAAGCTCTTTTCAGAATTGCAACCAGACTCAGGCCCTCAACATCGGCAAACTGCTTTTGCTGCATTAGGGGGCCATACCAATTCAACAAATGGTCGGCCATCACGGATGGGCGCTGTGCCGCCAGGCGCCAGATTCCGTCGAGGACCGCTTGTCGATCGGCGGCGTTGCCGCTCTGGAATACTGTCATGTTCGGATCATTTACAATGGGAGCAACCAATACCGTGGCGGGTGTGGCGGCCACCGGAATGTATTTGGTCTCGCGGGAATAGAATATCCACGGGCCGGCAGTCCACCAAAAACCTCCGAGGCACGCGAGAACAATAGTCGCCAAGCTAACAGAAAACGCGACCCACGCTTTGATCTTCCTTCCACCCATATTCGTAGGCTTAATTCGCAAAAGCAGATCCCCTCCCGACAGAAAGAGGGCAATCCCGGCGAACTTTGCAGAGGTCGAGAATCTCCTTGGGTGATTGCTTGCCATTAGCCGGCTCCAGCTAGAGCGGGAAGAAACGTCTGAAACTTGCATCCTTGATAGGCATGCTTTGAGGGCCGACAGGTACGCTGCTGCCGCCCGGCATCCGTGGGCTAGCGCTCTTGGGAGCCGCCAGGGCCGCACGTTTGGGCCTTTGCACCGATACATATAGCCAGGCGGCGCCGGCCATCATGAAGACGTTGCGGGTCAAATCAAAACGTAGTGACGATCGAATGACACTCGGGTCTGTAACGACCGCTTGTGTGCCGCTGCAACCACAAGGCTTGGGATGTTCACTCACAAGTTCCAGAATGACCAGACCGGTGAACACGGAAAGGATCGCCATGGCCACGACACCGGCCAGATCGACTTCGACTCCGGAAAGCATCCACACGGCCAAGCCTGCTTCGCCGCCGATAAGGGCATGGCGCACCAACGTCGATCGGGACCATTCGGCGAATATGGTGGAGGGCACCTGACCGCCGTCACTGCGCAATGCCTTCGTTGCGGCGGCGTATAGGAAGATTGCGGCCAGCGCGATCCGCACCGCAGTTTGCAACCGTCTTGTGGCATGCGCTTGTGCCATTTTCTAACTTTCTAAGGCTGCGTCGTGGGCGCACTATCCAGTGCGCTGCGGATTCGTTGCCTCGCCAGGTCCTCAAGCATTAACTCCCGACTTTGCTTATCTGCAAGCTGCCGACGTATGTCGTCATCCGACAACGGTCGTGTCGTGGGACCAACCTCAATTCGATCATTTGTCCTCGCATCGAAAAGTTGAAGATGCGCCGGCCAGGCGATGGAATAACGGGACGAGGTGTTCGTGGGGTCGCCTATCGAAGCATGCTTAACAATTAGGGTAAATACCAACGGGTGCCGAACGTGCCCGCCCGAATCCTCAGTATTTGAGCTTCGCACGATCTTGCAGGGGATAAACACATTCCCCTGCCGGCCAAAATCGGAATTCGTTATCTCGACATATGCTCCGTGCGGGTTTGAACAGCGGTAGTAGACGAGGGCGTATAAGAGGCGTTTATCGAAACGCAATTCGTGGACGTCGCCGCCGCTTGACGTATGAAGAACGACCACTGTGGAGTCGGGCTGCCGAATTTCCTCCATGGCGCCCAGGTCGTCCTTGGTGAGCCATTGGCGGCCACCCAAGAGACGGAGACCCATCGCGACATCGATCGTATCGTCCGGAGAGAATTCGCTAAGCTGTCGCACCCCGCCAAACGAAGGGCGTTTGCCGTTTGCCAGAGTTTGGGTGGTGAGTTCTTCGATTCTTCCAGTCGCCGATATCGATTCCCGCTGCCGCGCGATCGCCGGCAGGCCCTTCCCGGCCCAATAGTTCAATGTTCCCGCATCCGTTTCCCGGTCGTAGTATGCGTTGCCGTCTAGGAATGAGAATGACAGGTTGAACGCTTCTGTCCTCTTCAGGTCGACTTGCGGCTGCCTGAATTGGGGTGGCACTTTTGCCGCAGCAGCAGGATCAATGTCATACGCTCGCGTCTCTTCGCACTCCATTACGATGTTTTGAAGCTGGTCCTGATGCGCAGCAATGGCCGCTCGGTCCAACGCGTCGCCAGGACACCTGCAGGCGGCACCGATCATGACCATGCATGTGGCGGCACAGGCGGAACAACGTGCGATAGCATTCATTTCGATACCTCTTCTTGACAGCTATAACAAAGCGCAAGCTTGCAGACTGCTAAAAGAGATTGCCCTAGCTGCCCGCACACGAGTAGCTGTAGACGTAATACGAGTCGTCGATCGTGGCAGCGTCACAGTCAGCGCCCGTGTAATGGTAAAACACGCCACATACGCTGTCGCTTCCGCCGCCCGAGGGACAATTGGACCCGTACGCGGGACTGCAATGTGCAGTCTGTGAGGCACTGATTATTTGCGAGCTTGTTCCGGATGATCCGTTTACGCATGGAAACGTGCATCCGCCGCTTGCGTTGCACTCCGAGTTCGACACCGTAACTGCTGCAACGCGAAGGGTTAATACAAGAGATAGAATGCTGAATCCAGCAATTAAGAAAACGAGTTTGAGCCGGCGCATCATGGATTGCTCCTTTGGAGGTTGAGTAAAGGCCCGTCGTCTGTCTATGCTTGTCCTCGCGGCCCACCGTGGAGGATGACGACCGGAATTGTGATCGTCTCACTGGGCGCGTTGGGCGGGCTTAGGCGGACTTGAATGTTTCCCGCGGCGTCTTCAGACATCGGCTTCTTAACGTGGATGCGCAGGGTACAAACGGTGTTGCCGATTGGCGACTCCGGCAGGAAATCGCAAGCTAACGGCAAGTTAGTTTCGACCGAATCAGGCAATAGCGAAACTCCGGCTCTGCTCGTGAAACGCACCATTGCGTTATAGCCGGTTGAATCGTCAGTTAGCATGACGCTTGGAGGACTGACCACGATGGACTGCGGCCCGTGTCCGCGCACATGAATGGTCAGGCCATCCGAAGATTGGTCTGGGGCAAAAGTAATCGCTGAAATCCAATCGCCGGCCCCGTTGGAGGTTGCGTTCGGCTTTAGCTTGATTTCGACGTTCTTCGTTGCAATTGCTTCGACTTGGCCAGCAAGCGGAGTTTGCACGAGCACTCGCTCGTTACGGCCCGGAGATACTAGCAGCGTGTCGGGAATACTCGACAAAAGGCCGGCAGATCCCTTGAAATGAACAACCGCGGATGGCGT
>JBEKXM010000487.1:0-3945 GCA_049512115.1 Tepidisphaeraceae bacterium
GCCGCCGACTTCACCATCCTGGCCGCCAACTTCAACCAGCCCGTCACCGGCTGGGACGAGGGCGATTTCAATTACGACGGCCTGGTCAACGCCGCCGACTTCACCGACCTGGCCGCCAACTTCAACCAGGGCGCCAGCGGCGCAGCCTCAGCCGCCGACGTCGCCGCCCTGGACGCCTTCGCCGCCGCCAACGGCATCAACCTCGCGACTGTCCCCGAACCGGCATCATTGGGCCTTTTATTATTCGGCGCCGCGGGCATATTAGCTCGCCGCCATCGCCGCGATTGATTGCCCCCGCATTCAGCCTTCTTCGCTGACATCCGACAATTACTTCTCGCTAATCGAAGATTCTGCAGAATTCCTCCCCTTCGCGCAACTTCGCTCCTTCGCTTCTTCGCGGTGACTCTTTTCGGATCGTGTCCCCACCCCGCACGTCCTCAATTCGGCGGCAACTGCTGCCAGCGCGGCCGCGGCGTGAACTGCCGCCGATAGGCGGTTGGCGTCATGCCGGTCGATTGCAGAAAGCTGGTGGCCATGTATTCCGGCGTTGCGAAGCCGCAGCGTTCGGCGACCTCATAAATCGGCAGATCGGTCTGGAGCAACACTTTTGCCCGCTCCAACCGGATTCGGCGGATTTCCTCCAGCGGCGTGTGGCCGAGCACGCTCACGAAGCGCCGCTCCAGCGTTCGCCGGTTGACCGCCACCTCGTCGAGCAGTTGCTTGACCGACAATCCCTCCACCGCGTGCTGGCGGATATGCCGCAGCGCCGCCGCCACGTCCGCGTCCTCCACCGCCAACACGTCTGTCGATTGCCGGGTCACCACTTCGATCGGCGCAACCCGCGGGATGTGGGCCGGAGCGCGCTTACGCCGAAGCAACTGATCCAGCAGCGCCACCGAGATTCGTCCAATCTGCTCGGCGCCGATGCGGATGCTGGACAGCGGCGGATGGGCGATCTCGCACAGCAGCGCCTCGTCGTCGACGCCCAGGATGGCCACGTCTTCCGGAACGTGCAGCCCCGCTTCGCGAGCGGCCTGGAGCAATTCAAATCCCCACGAATCGTTTGCCGAGAACAGCGCCACCGGCCGCGGAAGCGAGCGAAGCCACTCCCCCATCGCCGCCGCCCGGCGCTCGTTTGGCCCGGCGAAGGCCGCGGCCAGCGAGTCGCCCACCGATCCATAGCTGTGGAAAGTGAACGGCCCCGAATCGTTCGCCCGCCCCGATTCGCAGCGCATCCGGAATACTTTTTCGATCTCCCCGCGGAATCCCGCCTCACGCTCGCGCGACCACAGCATCCACGGCGCGCCGAAATACGCGAAATGACGAAACCCACGTTCCAGAAAATGCCGCGCCGCCAGCTCTCCCGTCGCCACGTCGTCCGGCAAAATACGCGGAAACTCCGACTTGGCGCGGCTTTCAAAGAGTTCCACCACCGGCTTGCCCGTGTCACGGTAAACCTTCGCCAGCCGATCGCTATAGATCTGGCAGATGATCCCCTCGGGGTTCCAGTCCTTGAACCATCGCGCCAGGAATTTACTCGAGTGCCCGTAGATGCCCCGGTAAACCCGGAACAGCCACGGTAAATCCAAGCGCTTTTGCCGGGGCATTCCCGCGGCGTACATGTTCCGCTCGCGCGTCGCCGCGATGATCCCGCGCAACACGCCCCGCGCGTACGCGAACTCCGTCGGCAACACCAGCGCCACGTGAACGAATTTGCCCCGGCTCGCTTCTCCCATTGCCGCCAGTCTATCCCTTTCCCCCGCTTGTCGCAAAGATGAAGGATTGATTCACTCGATTGGGTAGTGGGTTACTTCGGCAATCCAAAGCCCTGGGAGCTTGCTCCCTGGGGACGGGTCGGAATAACCCGCCCATTTGCCCCTTCCGCAACGCCCCGGCATGCACTGTCGCAAAATCGGAGCTTTAATTCGCAATTCTCCAGAGACGCTCCCGTTTTTTGAGGTACATTGTCCTCGTGTTAAGCGTTCGGAGACTTGGCTTCTAAACTCATTTCGGAGGGATTATGCGAAGACGGGCTTCTCTTATCACGGGTTGTGCTGCGTTGGCGGCTGGATTGGCTTGGATTCCGGGCATCGCGTCGGCGACGGTTTACATCGGTAACAATGCCTACGCCGGCGGTGGAAATCAGGCCGCCGCCATCACCAACGTCGTCATGACCAACGACGCGACCAACCTGTACGTCACGATGAATTTCGACACCGCTGGTGCCACCCTGAACCAGTATCTCAATTATGAAATCGGATTCCAGGACAATGGCCCCGGCTCGGGTCAGACGGCGGTCTCCAACCCCTATGGCGAGCCAATTGGCATCAGCACGGGGATGTACGACTGGGCCTCCGCCTTTGCCTATCCCACCCCTCCAACCAACTCGGGGGCGGATTTCTATCATTACAACGGCGCCACCCTTGCCTCCGACGGCACCTTGGCCACCTCGTTCAGCAACGCAACCGGCGCCTCCTGGATTTCCATGACCATTCCGCTTGCCGATCTCGGGTCATCCGGCCTGGTCGCGGGAAACACCTTCAATTTCGATTGCTGGACAACTTACGGCGGCAGCCCTCAGGGCCCTTACGGCGTGTTGGACAACAACAACAGCAACCCGGTTCCTAATGAAATCTGGAACTCCCAGCCGTGGAACGGCGCGCCATACGACTCCGCGACCGACCCAGACACCACGTTCGCTTCGACCACCTACACGGTGACGGCAGTTCCCGAACCCGCCTCGCTAGGCCTGTTGTGCTTGTCCGGCGTGACGCTGCTGCTGCGGCGGCGCAGTGCTAGATGATTGAAGATGACGGCTGGCCGCCCTCCTCCAGCCCCATGCCGCGCACGGCACAGTGGGCACAAACTGCGTGTCCGAATTACAATATCGGGCACGCAGTATTTTTTTGTCTTATCCTCTCGGCTATTATGCCCCGCAAATCGTCCCGATTGCCGCTGTTTGTCCTGATGGGGTTCCTGCTGATGGTTCCCAAATCGTCCTCTGCCGCTTCCACCCAGCCCGGCCCCACCGCGCCATTTCTCCTGGGAGCCGACATTTCCGCCCTGGCCCAGGTGGAACAACGCGGCGCGGCATTCAGCGACCATTCCAAGCCCGATGACGCCATCGCCATCTTCCGCCGCCATGGCTGGAACTGCTTTCGCCTGCGGCTCTTCGTGAATCCCAACGGCAGAGGCGGAACCGTTAATTCCCTGGATTACACCCGCGCTTTGGCCAAACGGATCACCTCGTCCGGCGCGGTTTTCATCCTCGACATTCATTATTCCGACACCTGGGCCGATCCCCAGCACCAGCTCAAGCCCGCCGCCTGGAAAAATCTCGATTTTGACGCTCTCGACAACGCCGTTGAAGAATACACCGCCGACGTCATCGCCGATCTGAAGAAAAATGATTGTCCGCCCCAGATCGTTCAGATCGGCAACGAGATCACCGGCGGCACGCTCTGGCCCGAGGCGCAGGTGGCGGTCCCTCTCTCCACGGTGAAGGTTTTCGACAGCACCGTAAAACCCATCAAGCCGCCCCAGCCCTATGATGACGTCAAGCAATGGGACCGTTTTTGCCGAATCCTCTCCGCCGGCGCGCGCGGCGTGCGCCGCGCCACAGCCCCCTCCGACCATGTCCGCATCATGATCCATATCGACTGTGGCGGCGATTGGCCCGTCACCCGCTGGTTCTTCGATCATCTGACCGACCACAAGATCGACTACGACATCATCGGGCAAAGCTATTACCCCTACTGGCACGGAACGCTTCAAAACGTCCAGGACAATCTCCGCGAAACTGCCAACCGATACCACAAAGACATCGTCATCGTTGAAACCGCTTATCCTTGGAAAGACGCCGCCAGGTGGTCCGCTCGAAAGAACATGGCGTGGCCCATTTCCCCCGCCGGCCAGCGAAGTTTTTTGCAAGACCTGATTTCCGCC
>JBEKXM010000488.1:0-7166 GCA_049512115.1 Tepidisphaeraceae bacterium
CCGTTGTTAGCTCCCCACAGGACTACCCCATTTTGGGGGTTCGAAAGCGTGACCCAATCCTGAATCGAGAAGTCTCCAGTGAAACCGCTGAGAGAGCCGGCAGCCAAAAATACGCCGGTTTTTTCGGAGTTTCCCGAAGCAGATGCGATCGTCAGACCGCTGCTCGTTAGAGACGTATTGGGGTCGACATTGAGGGTGCCCGTCGTATTCCCCGTCAAGTCGGTTAGCGTCGCGCCGCCGCTCTGGGTCCCGTAAGTTGTGAAGTTGAAATAAGTTTGCACAACCGCCGCTCTACTGGCCGTGGCAAAAGCTAATAATGCCCCACTGACCGCCAAGATATGCTTTGCTCTTCGCATGCTGTCTCCTCTCACCAGACGTTTCGATTGACCGTAATCGGATTTGAATACCGTTTTGACAGACCAAAACAGTGCTTACGGTTTTCGATAAATACCGTACCCCACAATTTTTTTGCGTCAAGAAGAAAATGCGACATCTATACCCCTTTTTGCGTATTTTTTTTCTACTTGAAAAAAACAACGGTGATTAACGCAAATTTGTTAATCTGGGGGGAAAGAGGGACTGGCTGCGTCTTAATCCCTTGCGCAATTACCGAACATAAGTGGGCATTTCGACAACCAGGCTTGCCGCAACACCAAAGGACCAGATCGCTGCCGGCACGATACTTTTCCGCTAACTCCCATACCATCGCTGGCGGCGCGAATACTGGTCAAAATCAACCTACTTAAGAATACGGGGCGAAGCGCTATCGGATTGAGAACAGAGCGCGGTCAATGCCGGCCGAGATCATCCCCGCTATTCTGCGACGCGGCGCAACTTTGAATTTGATTTCCCCAAGCCGACTCCACATCGAGGCGTTCCGTATCTTTTCCCCCAAATAGTCCGTTACTTCGTCCGGGAATTCCGTCAGTATTCCGGTGAGAACCACATTCTCGATTCCTTGCACATTCAGAACGCCGGCGATCGTAAAGGCCAAGGCATCCAATGATGTCTTGAGCCACTGCGGCATCCCGCCGGATTTCAATTCATCTGCCAGCGCGATCCAGGTCCGCGGTCCTTTATGCTCGAGGGAGCTTTGGAGCAGTCCCCTGAGCGAAACAAGCGTTTCTATGCATCCGGTCGATCCACATCCGCATGGGCGTTGATTGCCCAAAACTGGGGTATGTCCGAGTTCACCGGTCAACGGCAAATGCCCGGACTGGAGTCGGGCTCCGACCACCGAGGCGGCTCCCAAACCATCCCCGACATCCACCAGAAGAAAATCCTGCAAGCTTGGATCGACCGCCAGCTGCCCCAGCGCCAGGGCACGAATCTCCTGCAGATAGATCACGGGCGAGTCGATGATCGTCCGTAGCCCCGCGGCGAAATCGGTGTCTTTTGCCCAGTGAATATTGGGACAGAGCAGCACGCATCCTTGCGATTCATCCAATACACCCGGACAACTGAACACAACCGCTTCGATATCGCCAAGGGGCAGTTGCGAGATGACACTCGAAGTGCGGGCAAACCAGGCCTTTTTCGTATCGGGCGTATCGAACTCGATCGGCGAATGTTCCACGTCGCGAATTGCCACCGGAACCGCCGCAACACGGGTCTGCCTGACCCCTAGTTGAATGAGCAGAAATCGGCGTCGGAGGCGATCGAACTCCAGCATTGTCGAAGGCCGACCCGCTTTCCGCCGGCGCTTACTAGAAATCGATCCCCTATTGGTGACTTCCGTAAGAACCGACTGGGCAATGAGTTCCTCAACAATACGGCTGACCGTTGCCGGACTCATTCCAGCGATTTTTGCCAGCCTCGTACGCGATGCACTGCCGACCTTCAGCATGGAATGCACAACCCTGAGCTGATTTGCTCTCCGCAAATGAGAGGAGGTCGATATTGCGTCAAGCAGTTGATGTCGCATAACTTGCGCCAAAATGAACTTGCCGTTTATAGGGGGCCGCGACCACCCGTTTCGCCATATTATTTGCAGCCTGAAAAATACGCTTGCAATTGGCGTTTTTGCATCTAAAATATGACTCTATCAGAAGTCACGCATGAATCAAACGGTAAGCAATTCATTGTCGTATTCAGGCGGAGAGTAGAGTAATGCCTTGATGCGTGACGCCCGTGCGAAGTTTGTGACGGCATGGTTTATCGGCTGAGGTCCAAGCGCCCTTCGGATTCGACCGGGCGCGGTCTTCGAATGACACGCATGACGGACTGGCAACCTGACGCGTATTTCGACGTTTGAACGGATCTGCTGTCGGAGCCTTCGATGGGAAAATGCCATTTTCTGCTGAAGGAATCTCCCGTGCGCCGGCGAAAAGCGCTCATCCCTTCTGCTCTGCGCCGCGCACAAAATGTTCCCCTGATGGCCACGATATGGTGAAGAGATTACTACCATTTCAGGTCGGTAAGCGTATGTTGATCGTCTCAAGTCAGCGCGGCCTGTTGGCTTATGGCAGGCGCGGAGGAACCCGTGTGCAGCGCCGATTCAATTAGTTCGCGGAGAGACGGTCATGCGGCCCGCCAACGCGAGGTTCGGCGGCTGTCGCATTCGAGCCGGGCAGTCGGTTGTGCAGCCAAATACATTTCTGCCGCTCGCTAGAGGAGTTGCAACATGAGGATTTCTCCGATCTTATCCACGTGCAAACGTTGCCTCCGCTTCCGCCATGCCAAGCGGAACGGTTTTACGCTCGTCGAGCTTCTAGTTGTTATCGGGATCATCGCCGTCCTGGTCGGCATTTTGCTCCCGGCCTTGAACAAGGCGCGGAGGCAGGCTCAGATGGTACAGTGCGCCTCGAACCTCCGTAACGCCGGCCAGGCGCTCTTTGCCTATGCCGCCGACAACAACGGATGGCTTCCGGCGGCAAAATGCGATGGGGGTTGGTATACTAATGCTGACCTCCCACACGAGGCCTGGATGTGGGACATGTCAGCGCCCATGCGGGACCTCATGGTTAAATACGGCGTGACGCACAAGGCGTTTTACTGTCCCAGCAACGCCGACACCCAAGACGACACCGTCAATTACCCCAACCCACACTTCGCCGAGTGTTCTTTTCCTCCTTGGAGCGAGTGGGATTTTGAGGTCGCGTACAAAGATCCGATCAAGCGGACAGACTCCGCCGGCTTCGGCGTTTTGGGGTATGTCTTTCTGATAGCGCGACTGGATGGCGCCCTTCCGGGACTCCACACTACGCCTTCAGGCGGGCACAGCGCTAACGACGTTGGGAATTCGGGCTCAACCTACACAATGTCATATGAATGGGATTTTCAATCAAAACTCCGCCCCCAAAATTCCCCTAATAAGAACAATTACACAAGGCCTAACCTTTCATCGCAGACCGAGCTTGCCGTGGATGCGATCGTGGCGACGAAGGACCCCACTACCCGGGTCCTCAGCTATGGGTTGGTGTACGGCTGGTGGCCATTGCCGGAGCCGAGCGTCCACCTCTATGCGGCAAAGCCCATGGGCGGAAATATCTTGTTTATGGACGGACACGTTGAGTGGCGGAATCTCTCGGACATGGCGCCGAGAGTTCTGGTTGGAATTCTGCAGCCGCCTAATCCAGCACCGTACTTCTATTGGTGATCGGTTTGGGCTGACGTGAAGTGTGCAGCGGGAGAAATTGCTTCGGCGCGATCCTCGCGCGTAGGCGGAGATTAGAGTTCAAGTCAATATTGCGGCGTAATCGCCGCGAACAAAAGGAGAGCGAGATGCGAACGAGAAATCGAAAAACGGCGTTGGCAATTGCGGCATTCGGCGCGAGCATCGGCTGTCGGCAGGCCCTGGCGGCGAACGATCTATGGGTCGGCAACACAAGCGCCAACTGGGCTGACTCCAACTGGTCCGGCGGCAATAACCCCCCGGTTACCGGCGATTCACTTGAATTCGACTTGGCTGGCACATCTGGCCTGACTCTCAGCGACAACCTGAAACAACGGCACGAACCTGGAGACCATCAACGACGCCGTGGCTCTCAGCGGCGCTGATACCTTCACGCTCACCGGCGGCGGGGGCAACCTGACGCTCGGCGGCGTCGTCAGCGGCACGGGCGCGAGTATTGTTACCGCCGGATCGGGCGTGTTGACCCTCTCCGGCCTCAATACCTACACCGGCGGGACGACGCTGAATTCCGGCGTCACGCTTGACATCAACAGCACCTCGGCCATCGGCGCTACCGCAAGCGCATTGACGATCAATGGCGGCACCATTGACAGCACCAGCGGACCCGTGACGCTGACGACCAACAACGCGCAAACCTGGAATGGCAACTTCGTGTTCACGGGCACGAACAATCTGACCTTCGGCACCGGCGTGGCTACTCTCAGCGGCGGCGACCGTACGGTGACCGTCAACGGCAGCACTCTTACCCTCGGCGGTGCTCTGAACAACACGACCGGCGGTCTCATCAAGACCGGAGCGGGTACGTTGCGTGTTGCCGGCGGAACCATCGCCGGCGTCCTGAACGTCACTGGAAACTTCCAGACAGCGCAAGACTTTCACTGCAATGGCCTGGCCGGCACTGGTAACATCAGTGACCCCACCACCGCCGACAAGTGGTTCTTCGTCACCCTCGCCCCCTCCAGCACCACTGAAACCTTCTCTGGCTCTATTACGGGTGGGCTTAGCAAGTTGGGGTTGAACTTTACCGGTCCAGGCACGCTAATCCTGACCGGCCCCAACGTCATCAACGACCAGGTGACGGTGAACAGCGGCACACTGAACTTCACGGGCACGCACAACAATACGACGCAGACGGATGTCGTCGGCACGACCGCCGCCGCGAACGCCGTCCTGATTATCCCTACAGGGGTTACCTTTGGCGCAAATAGCAACCCCGCGAATCCCTATAATTCCAGCTTCAATATTTCCACGAGCGCCACGTCCGCCGGCAGCGTCCAAAACAGCGGCACGGTGACGGTGGGGCAACAGTTGGCGATTGGTTCCGGGTATGGAGCGTTTACCCAAACTTCCCCCACGGCCTCGACAACGGTCGGCGGTTTTCTCGCCGTCGGAAGTGGCACGCAAGGCGGCGTACTCAACCTGAGCGGCGGGACGTTCACGATGGGCGCGGCGGGCTCGGGAGCCGTGACCATCGGATACGGCACCAGCAACGCCGCCACCGTGGGGGTCATGAATGTCAGCGGCACGGGGTCCTTTGTCGACAACAAGACCGGTACCGGCAACTTCTGGGGCGGCGGCCTGTGGATCGGTGAGGTCAACACGGGCGTGCTGAACGTCTCCGGCAGCGGCAGCGTCACGATCAACGACTTGGTCGCCATCAATGCGAATGGGGGCGGCGGGCTGATACTCGGCAGAGCCAACGCCACGCTCTCCAACGGCACGGTCGATCTGCTCGGTGGAACGATCACCACGCCCTTCGTGACTCAGGGCACCGGCACCGGCACTTTCAACTTCAACGGCGGTACGCTCGTGGCCAACGAGGCAAATACCGCGTTCATGACGGGGACGGGCTCGACCACGAACGTGAACACGGGCGTGTTCAACGCTTACGTCTATAGCGGCGGGGCGAAGATTGACGATGGCGGTTATGCGATCACCATCGGCGCTGCGCTGCTCGCTCCCACCGGCAACGGAGTCAGTGCGGCCGGGACGTTCAGCGGCGGCGGGTACATCGACACGCCCCTCGTGACGATTACCGGCGGCGGCGGGACCGGCGCGGAAGCCGTCGCAACGATCGACTCCAGCGGTAATCTCACCGGGATCACCATGACGAATCCCGGTACGGGCTACACAAGCGCCCCGACCTTCACGCTGGTGGGCGGCGGCATCGGTAATACCGGCACGATTACCGCCGGGACCGCCACGCTGCTCAGCGACGTTTCCGGTGGATTGACCAAGCAGGGCAGTGGAACCGTCACCTTGACGGGTGTAAGCACGTATACCGGAGCCACCACCGTCACCGCCGGCACTTTAGTGCTCGGTGGCGCCGGCTCGATCAATGGCAGCAGCGCCATCAACGTGAACGGAAGTGGCGCCAGATTCGTTCAGACCAGTTCGACGGCAGTCTCTTCGCCTGTGACAATCACCAGCGGCACGGTCGATGGCACAACGACCATCAACACTGTCACCGTTGTGAATTCCTCCTCAAACGTCGTCACCCACGGGAATGGTTCAACCGGCCAGTTGACCATCGGCTCGCTGACCTTCAACGGCGCGGGACAGCTTAGCCTCAAGACCTCGGCCGCGTTGGCCTCCACACCAGGGATTTCCATCACGACCCTTACCGATGGCTTTGTGAATCCCACCGGCATTGTAAAGGTCAACGCCACGACTAGCGACGCAACCTGGGCCAATGGCATTTACGATCTGGTCGGCTATACCACGCTGGCTGGCACCGGATTCTCTGATTTCTCTCTGGGCTCAGTCCCCGGGCTCAGTGGTCGGCAGACGGCATCGTTGAAAGATGTCGCCGGGGCAACCAGTTACATCGCGCTCGATGTCGAGGGTACGGCCGGTTCGATCGTTTGGACCGGAAATAACGGCGGCGATTGGACTACGACTGTCCAGGCGCCGAATAAGAATTGGACGATCAATTCCTCACCGACCGACTTCGTTACCGGTGACAACATTTTGTTCGACGATACCGCGGCCGGCACCACAAACGTCAGCATTACTGACGCCACCGTCGCGCCCACAACCGTCGTTTTCAACAACTCCAGTGGAGGCAAGACCTACACGATAGGCGGCGCTGGTGCGATCACGGGAACCACCTCGGTCACCCTCAATGGAACCGGCACCGTCACGATAAGCTCCAACAACTCCTACACCGGCGGCACCACGGTGAACGCCGGCAACCTGACCCTGTCGGGTAACAACAATTTCGGCGCCGGTTCGGTCACCGTCAGCGGCGGAACGGCAACAGTCTCGGGAAGCAACACTTATACGACCGGTGGAACCGTGTTGAATTCCGGAACGCTCAACGTCAACGGTGCTAACGCGCTTGGCTCGGGAACACTCACGATCGCCGGTGGCACACTTGACACTACGGCCGGCGCACTGACCCTGAGCACCAACACTGAAGCTTGGAATGGCAGCTTCGCGTTCAACGGGACCAATTCCCTGAACCTTGGCGCCGGACCCGTGACCCTTGGCGGCAGTCTCACGGCAACCGTCAACGCGAGCACTCTGACGG
>JBEKXM010000489.1:0-3925 GCA_049512115.1 Tepidisphaeraceae bacterium
ATCGCCGGCGGGTTCGCCGAACGCAACGGCATCGAGTTTCCCATGTTGGAAATGACCCGTTCGTCAGTGGTGACCGTCGAGCAGATGAACCGCGAGAACGATCATCTGTCGGCCGACGACGCCGCCAGCGTCGTCGTGCCGCCTCCGAAGATTCTATCCGTGCTTCTGGTCACCGACGGCAACTGGTTCCTGGAGCAGGGCCTGCGAAGCCAGCGGCTCCAGGTGTTCGACAAATTATTTCCACAGGAATATCACGAACTGTCCAACGCCGACGGCGGCGGGAAAAAGCTGCCCAAGCCGTACGACGTCATCGTGTTCGACCGTGACGACGATTTGAAACCGGCGGAAGTTCCGACGAGCGGCGCGGCGATTTATTTCGGCTGCGTCCCGCCGGGGCTTGAGATCAAGCCCGCCACCGACGTCGCCGGGCAGCGCATCATCATGGACGACAATTGGGTCCTGGATTGGGACCGCGACCATCCGATCCTGCGATACCTGAACCTCGGCAAGCTGTATGCCGCCCACGCGATCAAGTTGTTGCCGACGCTGAATTCCCAGGTGCTGGTGGACGGCACGAATTGCCCGCTGGTGGTATTGCATCGGGAAAACCGGGCGTTTCACCTGATCGTTCCATTCGACGTCATCAACAGCAGTTGGCCCTTGCAGCCGACGTTCCCGGTGTTTTTGTATCAGACCCTGCAGTTCATGGCCTTGGGAACGGACATGGACGTTCGGCCATCCTACGAGCCGGGGGTTGCGCTGCGGATTCCGCGCTTCAATCTTCAGAAACTCAGTCCGGTCCCGGATAGCGTGACGATCACTGGGCCGATGGGATCGCTGAAAGTAAAGGTCCCGCCGACGGGCGACTTCGTTTTGCCGGGGTTGAACAAGGTCGGGCTATACCAAACCGATCCGCCGATTCCGCAATACGAGAACATCGCGGTGAGCCTGCTGGACCCGAACGAAAGCAATCTGTTGCCGGCGGACGTGGCGCCCGGCTCCGGGGGCCACGTCGTGGCGACGGCCAAGGCCGGCAGCCGGATGGAGCTATGGTGGTGGCTGGTCGCCGCCGCCCTGCCGCTGCTGATTATTGAATGGTGGGTGTATACGAGGAGAGTGCACTTGTGAGGAAAATCCGAAACCCAAAATCCGAATGACGAATGTCCGAAAGGTTTGCTTCGTCATTTGGTCATTCGGTCATTCGGGCTTGATTCGTCATTCGAGTTTCGAATTTCGGATTTCCCTATTCCACTTTCGCCTCAATCCCCTTCTCCTGCAAAGTCATTCTGATCTCCGTGATATGATCGAAATCTCTGGTCTCCAGGGTGCAGACCACGACAACTCTTGCCACGTCGGCCGGGCCGAAATGGCGGTCGTGGGAAACGTCCTGAATGCTCGCCCCGGTCGAGGCGAGAACGGCGGTGAGATTGGCCAGGGCGCCGGGGCGGTCCAGGAGCCGTGCGAAGACTCGGCAGAGGCGGCCATCGGCGGCCAGGCCGCGGTCGATCACGCGGGCGATCGTGGTGACGTCGATGTTGCCGCCGCACAGGACCAGCACCACGTTCTTGTCGGCCAGTCCCATGGATTTGTCCATCGCGGTCGCCAGCGGCACGGCCCCGGCGCCTTCCACCACGGTTTTTTCCAATTCCAGCAACCGCAGCACCGACAGGGCGATTTGGCCCTCATCCACGAGCATCACGCGATCGACGAGCTTTTGAATGATCTGAAAGCAAAGCTTTCCGCCCTCGGCGACGGCCAGTCCATCGGCAAGCGTCGGCTGGGTGTCAATGCGAACGAGCCGACCGCGGCGGAGAGACTCGTGCATCGTCGGAGCGTGCGCCGGCTCGACGCCGATCACGCGCACCGACGGCTTGAGCGATTTGACGGCCACCGCGATGCCGGAGATCAATCCGCCTCCTCCGATCGGCACGATCACCGCGTCAACGTCGGGCAGGTCCTGGACGATCTCCAATCCAAGTGTTCCCTGGCCGGCGATGATCTCGGCGTCGTCGAAGCCGGGAATGTAGGTGAGATTCTTTTCCTGCGACAGCTTCATCGCCAGGGCTTTGGCGTCGTCGTAGCCGTCGCCGTGGAGATGGACGTGGGCGCCGAACGCGCGGCAATTCGAAACCTTCACCAGCGGCGCCCATTTGGGCATGATCACGGTGACGGGGATCTGAAGCAGTTGAGCGTGATAGGAAAGTCCCAGGGCGTGATTGCCCGCCGACGCGGCTATGACGCCGGATTTGCGCTGATCCGAATTCAGCGTCAGGAGCTTGTTGCGCGCCCCGCGTTCCTTGAAGCTACCGGTGATTTGCAGGTGATCCAGCTTGCAGAATATCTTGCAGCCGCAGAGCCGGCTCAGTTGCAGGGAATACGGACACGGGCTGTGGTAGATCGCGTCCTTGATCCGCTCGTGGGCGGCCAGAACGTCTTTGAGGGCGATGGGCAGGTCGGCGGGTGATGGCATGACGTTACGGTGGGGAATCGGAGGTTAATGCGGGAATTTCGCGCGGCAGGCGCTCGATCAACTCCGGCTGCGGCAGTTCCTTTCCCGTATGCGCGCCCAGTTCGGCCATCTTGCGCGTGGTTGGCAGCACCCGCGATTCGAGCGAGCCGATCGTCTGGTTGTAGCTGGCCACCGCGGAACCCAGGCTTGATCCGACCTTGGCAAAGTAGCCCAGGACGGTGCCGATGCGTTCGTACAACTCGACGCCCAGCGATCGGATTTGTTCGGCGTTTTCAGAAATCGCCTCCTGCCGCCATCCGAATTCGATGGTTTTCAACAGCGCGATCAGGGTGGTCGGCGTGGCGAGCAGGACGTGATTGCGGATGCAATCCTCGACCAGCGACGAATCCTGCTCCACGGCCGCGTATAAAAACGGTTCGCCGGGCAGAAACATGATGACATATTCCGGCGACCGCGAAAATTGCGACCAGTAGCTCTTGCCTGCAAGCTCGCGGGCGCGGCTGCGGACCTGTTGCGCGTGGCGCTGAAGATGAGAGCGGCGCGTATCCTCATCCGTCGCCGCCGCCGCGTCGAGAAACGCGTCCAAACTGGTTTTGCAATCGATCACCACGTCGCGCTGGCCCGGAAGGCTGACCACCATGTCGGGCTTGAGCCGGCCCTGCTCGCCGTCCACGATTCCCTGCTCGACGAAATCGCATTTATTGGTCAGCCCCGCCAACTCCACGAGCCGGCGCAGTGAAATCTCGCCCCACTGACCCCGGACCGTCGGACGCGACAGGGCCGTGACCAGTTGCGAAGTTTGCGTATTGAGAGTCCGCTGCGTTTCGGCGAGCGTGCCGAGCTGCTCGCGCAGCATGCTGTAGGATTCAACGCGGGATTTTTCGATCTCGCCCACGCGGAGTTGGTATTGATCCATCAACTCGCGAAGCGGCTTGAGCATGGCGTCAATCTGCTCCTTGCGCTGGTCCAGCGAACCGACCGCCTCGGCCGAAATCGTGGCGAAACGTTCCTTGGCCAGTTGCAGGAACGCCTCGTTATTTCGCGCCAGCGCCTCGGCGCTGGCGCTGGAGAAAGCGAGGCGCAACTGCTCCTGGGCGTGGCTGATGAGTTCGCGCTGATCGACCAGGTTCCGCTCCGCGGCGGCGAATTGAGTTCGGGCGGCGGCGAGATTGCGTTCGCTGTCGGCCAGGGAATCGCGCAGGGACTGAGTCTGGATTTGTTCACCCGCCAGTTGCTGAGCGAGATCCGCCAGCCGCTGCTGGGCCACCGCCAACGCAACTTTGGATTTGCGCGAGGCCGCCAGTGCGCCGATAACGATCCCAAGCAATAACCCGGCTATTCCAAGAACGTAGATCATTCGATTCCGTTCGTTCGACCGGAATGATAAGCTAACAACAAACGGCGTTTGTCGAAAGGCGACGATGCGGGCGTCGCAGGATTTCTTCGACGCTTGCG
>JBEKXM010000490.1:0-3918 GCA_049512115.1 Tepidisphaeraceae bacterium
ACGGGAAAGCCAACGGTTGGAGCATCGGCAGGGCCTGATTATATTCGAGCCAGCCCGGCCGATCGGCACGAAAACCATAACCGATAAGAATCTTCTGTCTTGCAGTGTCGCCGATTGTGTCAGGGACCCGATTTTGGGCGCTAGCGCACGACTTCCATTTGGGTTGCGGGCGATGCCAGCGCCAGGTCCTCTGTGGTTCATTTTGTTAGACACTCTATGTTTGTTTGCAGAACTTTCGTTGTTGAAACCGGATGAGTGGTCCCGTACCGTCTCGAGGAATTGGCATGTCCCCGTTATTCCGTGGCCGTACATTACATGGCATGAGCGACGTGCGTGATGATACCGCGCTGCTGGAGGAGTACGCTCGTACGGGGTCGCGAGAGGTAATTGGCGAACTTGCGCGGCGGCACGCGGCGTTGGTTTATTCCGCGGCCCGGCGTCAGGTGGGAAACGAGCATCTGGCCGAGGACGTGGCGCAGGCGGTCTTTATCCTGCTTTTCACCAAGGCGTCGTCGATCCAAAATCCCGCGCGGCTCGTCGGCTGGCTATACAAGACGACTCGCTATACCGCGTGCAATGCCATGAAAATCGAAAATCGTCGCAAATATCATGAGGAAAAAGCCGCGGCTGAAAGGGCTCGGCAGAATCAAAACGCGGATGGCCAATCGCCATGGGAGGAGGTGTCGCCGATTTTGGATGAGGCGATGGCCGGATTGGCGGAGCGCGATCGGCAATCGATTTTGCTTCGCTATTTCGAGGGTTTGAGCGTTGGCGAGGTGGCTGGGGCGATGTCGGTGTCGGAGGAGGCGACGAAGAAGCGATTGTCGCGCGGACTGGACCGGTTGCGGAGGCGGTTGGGGAGGAAGGGGGTTGTGGTGAGCGCCGTTGTGCTGGGGGCAACGCTGGCCGCGCGGCCAGCCGAGGCGGCGCCGGAAGCGCTGGGCTCGTCGATCCGAGCGTTGGCGGCTGGGCAATCGGCAATGGCATCGAAGACCGCGACGATTTTGGCCCAGAACGTGGCGCGATCGATGCTGCTGCGGACGGCGGGGATTGCAGTCATCGCGGCATCGGTGTTGATCGCGCTGGCGGGTTGGCAGTTTCTCACGATGCAGGGTTCGTCCGTGGCAATTGCCCAGGATGCAACGACCGCGCCTTCGGCGAGCAAGCTGGGATCTCCCGATGGGCCGTTGCTTACGCTGCCGGGAGCGATCACCGGCTCGCCGATGCCGGTCGATCTGGACGGAGCCGGCAAGCCGGAAATCGTCGTGGCTTATATGGGGATGATCGACGCCAAGACCGGGGAAGCGGTTCCAGTGGTTCCCGGAGTGAAGACCGATACGGCGGCTTATGTCGGCGCGTTTCATCTGGACGGAACGGCGGCGGCGGGCTGGCCGGTGAGGATGATGTCGGCCCAGGACCACAAGGCGTCGTCGCCGGACCTGAACTGGTGGATGAGCACGCCCGCGGTTCAGGGTGCATCGGCCGGGACGCCGGGGTACGTGGTGATCGCAAGACCCAACGGCGCGAACAAGAGCAACCGTGGCGTGGCGGTGATCCAGGCGGATGGAAGCATGCGGAAATTGGGGACCGGGTGGGCCAACCCCGATCCGGGGACCACGCTGACCTTGGCGGATTTGAGCGGCAAGGGAAACCTTGACGTGATTGGGGGCGGGACAGCCTGCACGATCGGCGGCACGACGATTCCCGGCTGGCGCGGCGGGCGTGCGCCCAACGGTTTTTCGGCCAGCGCCGGCGACGTGGCCGGCGACGGGCGGATGCGCATGTTCATGGTCACGCAACGGCACGGATCGAGCAACGCGGCGATCGTCGCGTTTGATCCGGCGGGGAAAACCTTCGGTTCGTGGCCGCAGAAGATCGGGATCAAATCGTTCGCGCCGCCTTCGCTGGGAAACGTGTTTGGAGACGGCAAGATGGAAGTGATCGTGCCCGACCGCCGCGGGCATCTGCTGGCCTGGACGTGGGATGGCAAGCCGTTCGGCGCTTGCGTTCCGGAATCGCAGGGCCAGAGCGCCGACGACAGCGCGCTGGCGCCGGCAGAAGCCGAACGCGAGAAATGCACGAGCATTTTCAAGGATGACGTCGATTGCGAGGGGCCGGCCTCGCTGGCGGATCTTGACGGCGACGGATTGGCGGAAATCATCGTCGTCGACGGCAAGAGCTCAACGCTTCGAGCGTGGCATGGCGACGGAACGGGTTTCGGCGACGCCGACGGAATCATCGCGCATCTTGGCTCGGCCAGGGTGGTCGGGGTGAGCGTGGCGGGCCCGAATGCCGCGGGAGGATTCGATTTCTTCGCCGGGGCGTGGTGGGTGCATCGGGATAAAGACGGAACGGTGCGGACCCGGCTGATGGTTCCGGCGGTTCCGGGCACGGCATTGTCGGATGCCACGGTCGGCGCGGACGGACCGGCGCCGGAAGCGATCGACACGCAGTGCCAGGATACGATCGCCGATCTCTACGGGGACGGACAGGCCCAAATCCTGATCGGCACGTCCGACGGCCGCGTCTGCGTGTTCCATACGGGTTTGAAATACACGCCGCAATGGGTGCAATGGCCGATGTTCGGGCGGGATGCGCATCACACGAGCTGCTGGAAGCCCGCCGAACGTTGAATTCGTTCGAGGCGGAGAGTTCAAGAGCCGCCGCAGCGTTCCTCAAGAAATTCCTCGATGAAAAACTCGAAGCGTTGGACGCTCAATCGCCATTCCATAACCGCACGTTCGCCAACCGGGCGGCTCGCGCCAATTCCGAATCGAACGTCGCAAGCGGAAGCGAGAGACGAATGGCCAGTTCGAGATACATCGCGTCGTAGAAAGTGAGATCGTGCTTCTGGGCCAGTGGCGGCACATTGGACAGGGCTTGCAGATGATCCAGCGACTCCACTGCGACAGGAATGCAGGCAAGCGTGGTAAGACTTTTGAGCCAGTCGGGTTCGCTGAGGCGGCGGCGACACAGCCCCATTGTCAGCGCGTTGCCCACTTCGATCGGCCAGAGCACCGGAACGGTTGCGCCGTTACGATAGATTTCCGCCAAAATTCGCTCAGATTCTTCGCTTTTCTCGTCAGCGAAGAACCAAGGCAAGGCGACGGAAGCGTCGATCACCAGACTCAATACTTCCTGCCTTCCGCAATCAAATCCTTGAGCGACTCATTCGGAGCCAAGGTGGTACGAGAACGGATGTCCCGCAATGAGAGCAGCACCTGCTCGTGAGTCATCGACGCTTGTTGGGCATTATCAACGGAGGTCAGCTTGGCCACCGGTTGACCGCTTTCCGTGATGAGGATCGTCTCGCCCCGGCTGGCGCGCAGGACCAACTCAGCGAGATGATCCCGTGCTTCTTTCGTTGCAATACGCACCATGCAAATCCCTGGTCAGCCGCGTGATTATAGTCTGGCACATCAGCCTGTTCGGGTCAACGCAAAAGTCGCATTGATCGCGTCGCTCAACCCTGTCCAGAAATGGAGCTTGATTTGTACGTCAAACTAACGTACAATGCCAGGCAGTGTGATCAATCGAGTTGAAGTCTCCAGGCGGGCCGAGCGAAGTTTGACAAAAGCCCCGAAGCAGGTGGCGGCGAAGTTCTTCTACTGGAAGCAGCAAGTTGAGGAGCATGGATTGGAACTTGTGATGAAGCTGCCCGGCTATCACGATGAACCGCTTCAAGGAAAACTGAAGGGCTACTGCCGATCCGTTCGGATGGCCTTGGGATACCGTGCCTACTATCGAGTGATCGGGAATACAATCAGATGCGTATTGGTCGAAGAGGTAAATCGCCATGACTACAAAGAAATCGAAAGGCTCTTTGGACTCTAATCTGGAAGAAAGGATTTTGGGAGGTCCGCTGACGTTCGGCGCGGCGGTCGAAGCCTTGCGCGTCGGCGAGGAAGTATCCCAGGC
>JBEKXM010000491.1:0-3907 GCA_049512115.1 Tepidisphaeraceae bacterium
TTGAAGGCGCCGGCCGCTATATTGGCCTTCGGGCGTCATGCTCGAATATGATGCGCGAAGACCGCGTTACAGACCCACACCGGAAGATCGTGTATGGCTGCTGTACCGCCTTGGCTGGTACGGATTCCAACTTCTTCTCCTTCTGGCCATCGTCTATCGCATCGGGCCCAATCTGTTTTTGTTCCACAGCCCATTCAGCCCCCGCCCCGAAGATTTCGTGTCATACACTAACGAATACGTGCCGATTATAGCCGCAATCAAGGCGTACAACCGGGATTTCGGCAAACTGCCATTCGACAGCGATTTGCCGCCGGAGTATATGCCGCGTGGCTACAAGGGCGTTGTCGGAGAAATCGTCAACACGACCTCAATCACTTTTCCGCTTGCTGATCATATTGTGCTCGAATACGAGTTTTCTCCCGCAATGGAAGGTTGGATAGTGCACTCTCCACGATATGATGGCCGCATCCCGGCCCCGATCGTTCCGGCCGCGCCGAAACCCGTTACACGACCCTCTTCCAGCCCACTCCCGGATGCTTCCCATGCCAAATGATCGTCGCATGTTCTGCAAACGCTGTTACGCCAACCTCGATCAGGCGACGTATTCCCGCTGTGTCCGTTGCGGACACGAATTCCAGGCGGAAGATCCATCCTCGTACCTGGAGCGGCCATTTCCATCGCGCGGAAAAATGATCGCGCACACATTGATCACGTTGGTACTGGCCACGTTGGTTTCATTTGCCGTTGCCTGTTTCCTCGCGCTGGCACAACTGAAATTCATTCACAGTGGCCATTGAATCAGTTCCAACCTCCGAACGCCGTACGCCGGATGTATCGCCACATCCGCCGATGCCTGCCGCAAGCTTGTACCGACCGTTTCGATACATCGACGATCCGATCTGCGTCGGCTCGATGTTGCTCTATGTGCTGAACCGTTGCGTTCTCAAGCCGCACCACATTGGTGGATGGCTCGTTCATGATTATCTCAACGATCTGCTCTGTCTGCCCACATTCCTGCCGATCATTCTGCGGCTGCAATCCGCGCTGGGCATACGACGACACCATTTGCCGCCGACGTTGTTCGAACTCGTCCATAACTGGGTGATTTTCTCGGTGCTTTACTATTTTGTGTTTCCAGGATTATCTGCGTTTTCGTCGGTCGCGGATCCGTGGAACAGCGTTGCGTATCTGGTTGGCGGACTAGCGGCTTACGTTTTCTGGAGATCCTCCTACTCGGGCGAATTGCGGAAGATTCAAAGGGGTCGGCAGTCTTTTCCGTAAAGACTGCCGACCCCTTTGATTCAAGGATGGGATAGACCGCTCCGCGCGGTACGATACGAACCATAGGTCGGGTCACCCCGGTCGATGGGCAAACTTCGGCCGTGGCGACGAAAATCTTGAATGGCCCCTTTATGTGAAGGGCTTGCGCAAAACGGCCACCAGTTGGCGATCCAGGTCCGGCATGATGGCTTCGAGCGGGGTGCGTCTGGCGCGGACGGCGATGGCGAGGGTCCAGGCCAGGAGGACGCCGGCGATGGTGAGGTTCTGCCAGGAATAGAACTCCCAGGACAGATGCGTATTGTCGAACATCCAGTTGGAGAATGGCCAGAAATAGAAGATTCCCCAGCCGGGGCCGGAGCCGAAGATGTCCATGTCCAGGTGAAGGTGGAACAGGGCCAGGTAGAGGATGAAAAGGCAGATCGTCTTTCCGGAAACGGCCGCGAGTACGGCGGCGGCGAGAATGCCAAAGGGAAGGTTATGGCAAACGCGATGGTGCCAATTCCAATATGATTGTTGCCCGCCGAGGATGCTGAGGCCATCCAGGTCGGCGATGCTGGCCGCGATCATCGACATGAGGCGTTGCCTGGGCGAAAGGCGCGGCAGGCAATTCGCCGCGCACCAGCCGGACATAATATGAATGGGAATCTGCAAGTAGGAAATTGTATCAGACCCGTTTGGGAAAACATTGACAAATGACCAATGACCAATGACAAATGACCCCCCATGAAAATTCACGAATACCAGGCCCGCCAGATCCTTGCCGACCACGGCATCCCGGTCCCCGCCGGGGAGGTGGTCCGCTCGCCCGAATCCGCCGCCGACGCCTTCAAGAAAATTGGCACGGGCGCCTGCGTCGTCAAGGCCCAGGTTTACGCCGGTGGACGCGGAAAGGCGGGATTCGTCAAGCTGGTCAAGACCGCCGACGAGGCCTGGGACGCCGCCAAGTTCATGCTCTCCCATCGCATGATCAACAACCAGACCGGCCCGGAGGGAGTCCCGGTTTCCGTGCTGCTCGTCGCCCCGGCCGTGCAAATCGCCAAGGAGTATTATCTCGGCATCACCATCGACCGCGCCCGCGGCGCCGCCGCCCTGATCGCGTCCGCCGAAGGCGGAATGGAGATCGAACAGGTCGCGAAAAAATCACCCGAGAAGGTTTTTAAGTCGCCGATTCACCCGCTTCTGGGCGTTCAACCCTTCCAGGCCCGCGAGTTGGCCTACAAACTCGGCTTCAAGGACAAGCTCGCAGCCGAAGCGGCCAAGCTCATGCTCAATCTCGGCAAGGCCTTCATCAAGACGGACGCTTCGCTGGCCGAAGTGAATCCCCTGGTTCTGACCAAAGACGGCAAACTGCTGGCCATCGACGCCAAGTTCAACATTGACGACAACGCGGCCTTCAGGCATCCGGACCTGGCCGCGCTCGTCGATGATTCCCAGGAGCGCCCCCTCGACGTCCGAGCCCAGAAGGCCAGCCTCAATTACATCGCCCTGGACGGCAACATCGGCTGCCTCGTCAACGGCGCCGGCCTGGCCATGGCCACCATGGACCTGATCAAGCTGCACGGCGCCGAGCCCGCCAATTTCCTCGACGTCGGCGGCTCGGTCACCGCCGATGGCGCCATCGAAGCCTTCCGCATCATTCTCTCGGAACCGACCGTGAGGGGGATTTTGGTCAACATCTTCGGCGGCATCGCCAAGTGCGACGTCATTGCCGAGGCCCTGGTGAAAGCCGCCCGCGAAGTCGGCTTCAGTATCCCGGTGGTGGTCCGCCTGGAAGGCACGAACGTCGAAAAGGCCCGCAAGATTCTCGCCAACGCCCAGTCCCAGATCCCCACGCTGCAAACGGCGACGGATTTGACGGATGCGGCGAAGAAGGTTGTTGCCGCCGTGGCGTAAGGTTAGGGCTTTGTGTATACTATTCCTAAGTGAAGCATCTCGGGCGGAGCACTTATTTTAATGAAAATGCGAGGGAACCATGTGGAATCTAACCCTCTCGGCAGACAGCCGAACCCCCAGTATGTATGCGTGGTTTCTATTAGGCGCAGCCTTCCTTTGTGCCAGCTCGCGATCCGCGCGCGGCCAAGTCTTCGTACTAGGCTCAGACAGAAGCATCGGTGAATACAGCCTATCCGGCGACCTCCTTGGTCCCAAGTTTACGACGACCGTCTCCGGCCCTGGCGGTCTTGCTGTCGTTGGCAATGATCTGTTCGTCTCGGACAACGTACATGGCAACATTCACGAATACGCCAACGGCACAGAGATAAGCACACCGCTCTCCACTAACGCCTTCGGCGGTGGCGCTCTGGCCTCTGAGGGAAATACGATATTCATGGCGCAGAATGGCTACTACTCTCAGTACAACAATATCACCGACTATGACGCGTCGTCCGGGGACGTAATAAACTCAAGTTTGATCGTTGGAGGAATCTTTCCTTGGTGTATGGCCGTGGAGGGCAATTATCTCTTTGTGGCCAGCGACACTTTCAATCCTACCACCCACCCAGGCTTTATCAGCGAATACAATACCGACGGCACTCTCGTCAACGCCTCCTTGATTACAGGTCTTCCTCCCGTATATGGTTTGGCGGTCGAAGGTGATGATCTTTTTGTTCCCAATTTCAACAGTCAT
>JBEKXM010000492.1:0-3899 GCA_049512115.1 Tepidisphaeraceae bacterium
CCCCCCCCTCCCCCTACCCGGGTCAGTTTTCCCGTGTAGCCGGCGGGCTTGCCCGCCGTACGGTTTGCAAAGGCGCAAACTGACCCGTTACCCAGCATGGCCCCTAACTTTTACCGAATCTCGCATCCGTTTGCAAGGAGAATATTTGGCAACTGTCCATCATTGTTAGTCGCGTTTTCCCGTCGGGTGGGGGAGTTACCAGGAAAGGGATTTAACCGCGGATGTCGCGGATTGACGCGGATATCTTGTCCCGATCTGGCTGCAACTCACCGGCATTCCCAATCACCTAAATCTTCCGGCGCAATCATCGACGCCTTAGCCGGGTCGAGCCTGTCCCAGTCGGCACATCCGGACGCTTGGCAATAAACATCATCCGCAGATTGGTCCGTTCTCCCGAAACATTAGGTGGTAGAATGTGGCCCAAAACAGTGCGGCGTCGCTGAAGCCGATATTGTTGTAAGGCCGCATTACTGAATGACACTTTGTATTGGTCATCAAGGAGGATGCAAGAGACATTGATGCGGCCCCACATGCTGATACAAACACGCGTCGCTGGTTGATGTGTGGCCTCAGGAGCCTTCCGAGCGTGTCGAAATCAAGGTGATCAAATGTCGTCCATAACCCTCGTTTTTCTCCCTGCTTGCCGCCGTGGCAGGACAAATGCAGGTAGCGGTGTTCGCTTTTTTGAAACTCATTCAAGATCTTTCGGAATTCAAGCTTAGTTCGGATATAGAAATATTTGCATTTTTTGCCGCTCATCCCAATCATCTTCTGTATCCGCTCGCCCTCGCGGAGGTCTTTTTCCTCGTCCAAACCTAACGATTCAATGATGAATACTTGGGGCTTAGATAGGTGAGACATTGTTGATTCTCCTTTTGTTAACCATGCGCGACACGGGGGCGCAGCTAGGTTTTCAGCGATTCGGTTTTCTTGGCCGTCCGCTGCTCCACCGCCGGCCTCTCGATCCCTTCGTCCAAAAAAAGATGGCCATTTCCCACGTTCTGCATCGCGTGAGCCCGCTGAGACGGTTCTCTTGCTGTCCAATTGTTACCGCTCCGAATTCGAGCTATAACTATCTTCAGGTGGGCTAGTTACACTCGATCACTAAGAGAACCCACGGATAGCCATCCGTGGGCTTTCGGGATTGAAACTGAACCACTACCCAAAAATGTCGCGTTTTGTCTTATCGCTTATCCGCGTCATCCGAGTCATCCGCGGTTCAATCCCCTTCTTCGCATCTCGTGTGCCCGGAAGAAGCGCCGCACAAGTACGGCGGCTAAACAAAATGCGCCCGCCCGGCAATTAATCCGGAATTCCTGGTCCGCACGTCGGACCGGATCGAGTATAGTGCCGGTCTGGCCATTCATGAACGCATTGCTGCTATACCCGGAGTTCCCCGACACTTTCTGGAGTCTGAAGCATGCCCTGCGATTCATTCGCAAGCGGGCGACTTCGCCGCCGCTGGGTCTGATCACGGTGGCGGCCATGCTTCCCGCCGGGTGGGACAAGCGGCTGATCGACGTGAACGTCTCGAAGCTGGACGACCGCGACCTGGCGTGGGCGGACATCGTGCTGATCAGCGGCATGACCGTGCAGCGGGAATCGGCTTGCCAGCTCATCGAGCGCTGCAAGCGCGCCGGAGTCACGGTGGTGGCGGGCGGGCCGCTGTTCACGGGCGAACCGGATCGATTTCCCCAAGTCGATCATCTGGTGCTGAATGAAGCGGAGCTGACGCTGCCGCCGTTCCTGGCGGATCTGGAGCAGGGGCGGGCCAAGCGTGTTTACAGCACCGAGCAGTTCGCGGACGTGCGAAACACTCCTCCGCCGCTGTGGCGCATCGCGGACCTGCGGCGCTACGCGACGATGAGTATCCAATTTTCGCGCGGCTGCCCGTTCGACTGCGAGTTCTGCAACGTCACCGCGCTGTTTGGCCGAAAACCGCGAACCAAATCCGCCCGGCAGGTCATCGCCGAGTTAAACGACTTGTACGACCTGGGCTGGCGCGGGCCGGTCTTCTTTGTCGATGACAACCTGATCGGCAACAAGAAGGAACTGAGAACGACGCTTCTGCCCGCGCTGATCGAGTGGCGCAAGGGACGAAGAGGCTTCGCCTTTAATACGCAGGTGTCGATCAATCTGGCGGATGACGAGCCGCTCATGGGCATGATGGCCGACGCGGGGTTCGATTCGGTTTTCATCGGGATCGAGACGCCGGACAACGACTCGCTGCTCGAGTGCAGCAAGGTGCAGAACAAAAATCGCGACATGGTGGCCGACGTCAAGCGCATCCAGCGTGCGGGGATGCAGGTGCAGGGGGGATTTATCGTGGGTTTCGACAGCGACCGGCCGTCGATCTTCCAGCGTCAGATCGACTTTATCCAGGCGAGCGGGATCGTGACGGCGATGGTCGGGTTGCTCCAGGCGCCGCCGGGAACGCGTTTGCTCGAGCGGATGCGCCACGAAGGCCGGTTGCTCGGGTCCTTCACCGGCGACAACGTGGACGGCACGACCAACATCGCCCCGCTGATGGGCCTGCAGGCGCTGCGCGAGGGATATGCGCGGATTTTGAATCATATCTATTCGCCCAAGAGCTACTATGCGCGGGTGCGCACGTTTTTGCGCGAGTTCCGGACGCCGACCGTCGGGACGCCGTTGGGGCCGCAACGGATCCTGGCCGTGGCACGATCGGTCGTCAGACTGGGCGTGATCGGCCGTGAGCGCCTTCAATTTTGGAGGCTGATGTGGTGGACGCTGCTGCACCGTCCGCGACTGTTCGGCCGGGCGGTGACGCTGGCGATCTCCGGCTATCACTTTCGCCGCGTGTGCCAGGCACACGTGAGTTGATCGCGGATGTATTTTCAGGAAGAGAGTCCAATCGCCTTCGTTGGCCCGAACTTAATCGCACGCTAACATAAGCCAAAGAAGGTCATGAGTTCTGCGGAGTGGTACATCGTCGGCATCGCGGCCGTCGGCTTGGCGGTCTTGGTGCGCGGTTGCATCAGGATTTCCCTGGGAGACGGCGCGCTCGCTCTCCTCATCGGGTGCGTGAGTTGTGCGGTTTACTTCTTCGTTTTCAGCCTGACCCGCACCCAGTATCTGGGAGCGATCATTCTCGGCGCCTATTTGGTCCCGCTGGTGCTTTTTCCAAGGATGAGACGCAGCCGCGCTGGGCGCGTGCTGATCGGGGCTTGTGTCGTTCTGGCCGCTGTTGCCGATCTGACCGAATATAAGCTCGTCTCCGCCGGCAACTCGCTGCTGGTAATTGAGCCGTATCGCGCTGGAAAGCAGTGGCGGTTTGACGAGCCTGTTTTGCACCTCAAGGGCGAGCCGTTTGTCCAGGGCGTTCCCGAGATGATCGACAAGATGGTGGCCGGCATCCCTGGTTCAGATAAGAGCGTGCGGCTGATTTTTTCGCGGCGCCCATTCCCCGGCGCGCAGTTCCGGCTGGATTGGCGGCGCGAACAGGATGCCGGCAATTGGTACTACAACGAGGATTATAAGATGGAAGGGTGGCTATGCCCGGCGCTCTTCAAATTTTTCCCCCGCGCGCCGATGCACATTTATGTCAGAGCGGAAGCAAAATAGTTCCCGTTGTAAAAAGGGGTCATAAGCCTTTTTTCAAATATCCGCGAAAAACAGGTCTAATTTGCCGCATCGCAATAAATGGCTTATGACCCCTTTTTGCTGTACAGGAACGTCAGGAAATCCCCCACGCGCTTCTGCCAGGCGGATTCATTGTGTTCGGCGCCGTCGATGATTGTGGCGGTGAAATCGGTTCCCTTTTTCAATCCGGCTGCGTCAAACCGCTCGGCCAGTTGATTCAAATCCTGCACCTCGGTATCGCTGGGATAAAGCGCTCCGCCTTTGGTGCCCATGTCCACGTAGAAGCGGGTGTCCTT
>JBEKXM010000493.1:0-3898 GCA_049512115.1 Tepidisphaeraceae bacterium
GGGCAGCAACAGCCAGGGCCGCCAGCGGTTCGACGGGATGGCGAACGCCAGCGATGCGGCCAACATCGGAACGAGGATTAGTGCCAGCAACATCTATTATTCCTTCAGCGCGGCCAGGCGCCGGGTGTCCAGGGAATCGAACTCGCGATTGACGTGGTGGATGATGATGCTGACCACGAAAATGCCCACGAAGAGGTCGAGAAGGATTCCGATTTCAACGAGGAAGGGCACGGCCTCGAGCAGCAGCATGCCAAAGACGTATATCCCGTTCTCCAAAATGAGATAGCCGATGACCTGCGATATGGCCTTGATGCGCGTAATCAAGAGGAGGAACCCGGTGAGCACGGTCGAGAAGGCAGCCGGGACGATCAATGTTTTGCCCTGTTCGGCGGTGAGGGAAAGGTGTGCGGCGAAGGCGATCGAGATCGCCGCCCCCAACGCTCCAAGCAGCATGGTCGGGACGAACCCGATGAGCGGCTCGACCTCCCTTTTTATCTGAGCGTCGCGCAGGGCCTTGAAGAGCATCCCCGGTATGATCGAGCCTTTCAGGACGAGAGTTGCCAGGGCGATGACGACCGGGAGCGTTCCCGGCAAATGGCGGTGAACCAGGAGTGGCATCACGCTTAGCAAGATTCCCTGGAGGGCGGCGCCGTGGATCAATGCCCGAATGCGGCTGGTCCCCAACAGGAACAGGTCGAGCAGGAGCACGAATACCAGCAGCGCGTTGATGGATGAATTCATGCTGACCTCAACATCAGGAGGAAACCGAAGCCGCAAAGCAGACTAGCCGCGACGAGCAACGTGGGCACGTGGCGCATCTGGAGGCGCGCCATGACGGATTCGACCACGCCGATCGCCACCGCAACGGCCAGCAGTTCTAACACGAACAGGGGCCAGTCAACGAAAGCGATGCCAGCCTGGAAGGGCGCGATCACGTGCAGCACGATCGAGGAGAATATGAACAGTTTGATGGCGGCGCCGTAAAGGATCAGGCCGAGGAGCGGTCCGCTGTGATCCAGGACCATCACCTCGTGGATCATGGTCAATTCCAAATGGGTATTGGGATCGTCCACGGGAATTCGGGAGTTTTCCGCCAGAAGTAAAATGAACAAACCAGCCGCAATCAGCAGCAGCGAAGCCATGGGAAGGGCGGAAAGTGCGACGGACATGGGCGCGTGCAGCATTGGCGTAAGACTGAGGGATCCGGAGAGCCTGACGAGGACCAGGAAAGCGAGGAACAAGGCGGGCTCCGACAGGCAGGCGAAGGTCACTTCGCGGGAGGCGCCCATTGCCTCGAAGGAGGACCCCGTGTCCAGCGCGGCCGCGGTGGTGAAGAATCGCCCCAGTGCCAAAAGGTAGGCGAAAAGCACGAGATCTCCGGTGAAGTGGATTGGAGAGTCAAATCGGCCAAGCGGGACGAGCAATGCCGCCAGCACAACGGCGGCCAACGTGATGATCGGCCCGGCGAGGAACACCCAGGTTGTGGTCGTGCTGACGACCATGCCTTTGCGCATCAGCCTGAGCAAGTCGAAGTACGACTGGAGCAACCGGGGGCCGTCGCGCCCGGCAAACCATGCCTTGGTCCTGTTGATCACGCCAAGCAGCAGCGGCGGCATCAGCAGGAGCAGGGCGAGGTGTACCAGCGAGTTGGGCAAATCAACAGCCATACATTGGACCCTCAACGACCCAACAGCTTCCTGGCCAGTTCCACTACAGGGACGAGCGACAGCAGCAGCGCAAATATCGCCAGCAGGACGTACAGCAGATATCGCTGAACATTGCCCTGTTGGAGCACCCGTGCCGATGCCAGATGCAACTTGATGCGGCGCCACACGGGCTTCAACCAGCCGTCCAGGACAATGTCGGGCACGTGCGATTCAAAGGCCGAGCGAGTTGGAAACAGACCGGAAGGGGGGGTGTAGTGGATGCGCGGCCGAAGCAGCCAGCGGAATAGCCCGACCAGCGGGCTTGCGAAGGACGAAGAAGTGTATTGCATCCTCGGGCTGGGGTGGGCATAACCACAGTCCCAGGTCGCTCCGGCGAGAATCCGCCGCGACAGGGATTGTCGGCGCACCAGCACAAACCCCGCGGTCGCCCCAATCGCGAGAACGATACTCAAAATCGTAATGAAATCGCACGGAAAAAGGCCCGCGAGCCGTGCTCCGGAGATTCCACCCCAGGCATCGAGCACATGGTCGAGCAACGGCAGGACCAAGGCCGGGAAAAATCCAATCGTGACACAAAGACCCGCCAGCAGGGCCATCGGCGCGAGCATGCTGAGCGGGGCCTCGTGCGCGGCGGCAGCAAGGGGCGTTCGCGCCGTGCCGAGGAAAACCGCTCCAAACGCCTTTACAAAACAAGCCACCGCAAGCGCGCCGACCATCGCCAGCGCCGGCGCGGCCAGGGCAACGACGGATAATCCCGCGGTGCCGACGGTGGCGGTGCGGAAGAGGCCCAGATAAATGAGCAGTTCGCTGACGAATCCATTGAGCGGCGGCAGCCCGCAGATGGCGATGGCGCCGAGAGCAAACAGCAGCGCGGTCCTGGGCATCCGCTTGGCCAAGCCGCCCAGGCGTTCGATGTCGCGAGCATTCGTGGCGTGGACGACGGACCCGGCGGCCAGGAAAAGCAACGCCTTGAAGAGCGAGTGATTCCAGACGTGCAGCAGGCAACCGCCCATGCCAAGGATCACCCATTCGATCCGATGGCTGGTTAAGCCGATCATCGCCAGGCCCAATCCCATCAGGATGATGCCGATGTTTTCGATGCTGTGATAGGCAAGCAAACGCTTGAGGTCGTGTTGGCCCAAAGCGAAGCAAACGCCGAAGAGCGCACTGACAACACCGAGGCTGAGCACGAACAACCCGCAAGCGCCGGGCAGGGCGGGCAGCAGCGTTAAGGTTCGGAGCAATCCGTAAATGCCGATCTTCAGAACCACGCCGGACAGCAAGGCGGACACGTGGCTGGGGGCGCTGGCGTGGGCGTCCGGCAGCCAAAAGTGCAACGGCATGAAGCCCGCCTTCAGCCCGAATCCCACCAGGGCCAGCAGAAAGACGATCACCCGCAATCCCAATCCGGCGTCTTGCGGCTGTAGAGGCCGCAGTTCAAACGACCCGCTTGCGGCATGCAGGACGGAAAAGAGTGCGAAAAGGGCCAGGGTGCCGAGGTGAGTGGCGAGAAGGTAAGTCCATGCCGCGGCGTGGGCCTCGGATTTGCGGTCCTCGACGCCGATCAACAAGAATGCCGCCAGCGCCGTGATTTCCCAGGCAAACAGAAAGGTGATCCCATCGCCCGCCAGAGTCACCATGGCCAGGCCCGCCACAAGCAGACCATAACAAAGACTGAGTTTGCGGCCATTCCGCGGATGCTCCGTCTGACGCCAATATCTGAGTCCATACACGGCGCCGACGGCGCCGAGAAGAAAAATCGGGACCTGAAAAAAAGCCGCCAGAGGATCGAGCTTCAGATGGAAGACCCAGTCGGGAAGTACGCCCGGAAGCACCATCGACGAGGTCGTGCCGCCGATCAGAGTTGGCAGCGCTTCAGT
The DNA here is from genome assembly GCA_049512115.1 of Tepidisphaeraceae bacterium. GTDB lineage: Bacteria > Planctomycetota > Phycisphaerae > Tepidisphaerales > Tepidisphaeraceae > PALSA-1353. The sequence continues at coordinate 3,548 of JBEKXM010000493.1, forward strand.
CAGGCCGATCGCGCAGCCGACGACCATCAGCAGAACGGCGGCCCGCTGCCCCCAAGGCGATCGGCGCGGGAGGAGCAATCCCGGCAGGCCGCTTGCGGCTGTAATCAGACAAGCCCCGAATGTAAACGCGACTGACATCTCAGGTGATTCCGTTGGTTAATCCGCGGCTCGCTGGGCGCCGGCCGGCAGCGGTTGAGCACCAGACCCAAACCCCATGGCAATCTCCACTCGTTTCAAGGCCTCGAGTATCTGCTCGCGTGAAGCCTGTTGGGTCACAGCGGCTTTGAAATCCGGATCGTGAAAGGCAAATCCGAGACGCGATAGGAGATGCAGATGTGCCCGAACGGTAGG
>JBEKXM010000494.1:0-3897 GCA_049512115.1 Tepidisphaeraceae bacterium
CAATTTTGCCGGCATGGCCGCCTTCGGCGTCGCCGCCGGCGTTGGCGCGATGTACCTCATCGCCAGCGCCCGCCTGCGACGCAAGGCCGCCATCGGCACTGGGCCGCCCGTCAGCCTGGAGCGGCTGGAGAACCTCACCCATTGGGCCGTCAGTATCGGTTTTGCCCTGCTCACCGTTGGAATCGTCACCGGCCTGGCCAGGATCATGCAGCGCGGTCCGCATACCATGCTCGGCCCGCATTGGATCACCAGTCCCAAGGTGATTCTGGCGTTTTCCGTGTGGGTCGTTTACGCGGTGGCGTTGCACACGCCGATTACCCCGGCCGTCAGGGGACGCAAATCCGCCATGTTGAGCATCGTCGGATTTCTGCTGATGGTGGCGACGTTGATCACCGTCTTATATCTGCCCACGGAGCGATGAGGAGCGATGCAGCGATTGCTCGTTCTGGGATTGAATCACAAGACCGCGCCGCTGGACCTGCGCGAACGCCTGGCGTTCTCGCCCGAGCAGCGCAAGGCCGCCCTGCTGTCGCTCCGCGCGCAGTTCGATCGCTGCGAGGCGGTCCTTATTTCAACCTGCAATCGCGTCGAACTGTACGTCGCTCGGGAGATTCACGGGCATCCCCGCCACGCGGAATTGGCCGAATTCCTCGCCCAGAACCGGGCGCTCAAGCTGGAGGATTTCCAGTCCCGCCTCTACCACAAAGTCCAACGCGACGTCGTCAGCCATCTCTTCTCGGTGGCCGCTTCCCTGGATTCCATGGTCTTGGGCGAGACCCAGATCCTGGCCCAGGTGCGCGAGGCATACGAGGCGGCCAAGGAAGCAGGCACCGCCGGCCCCGTGCTCCATCCCCTGTTTCAGCGGGCCGTCGCCGTCGGAAAGCTTGTCCGCGCCCAAACCGCCCTCGGCGAGGGAAGAGTCTCCGTCGCCTCCGTCGCGGTGGATTACGCCCGGCGGATTTTTGACGTCTTCACCGACAAGACCGTCCTGAGCGTCGGAGCGGGAAAAATGGCCGAACGGGTCCTGGCGGCCGTCGCCGCATTGAAACCGGGCCGCCTGATCGTCTGCAACCGCGATGCGGCCAAGGCGGCGGCGCTGGCGGAAAGATTCGCAGGATCGCCCGCGGAATTCGAGCAATTGCCCGATCATCTGGCCGCCGCCGACATCGTCATCACCAGCACCGGGTCCGACAAGCCCATCATCACGCGAAATATGTTCGACGCCGTGATCCGGCGCCGCAGGTACAGGCCGGTGTTCCTGATCGACATCGCCGTGCCCCGCGACGTCGCCGCCGACGTCGCCAAGATCGAGAACGTCTATCTGTATAACCTCGACGATTTGCAGCAGGCGGTGACCGCCACTCAGGACAAGCGCTCGGCCGTGGCCGAGGCGGCGGCGCGGATCGTCGAGCAGCACGTCAACGATTTCGCCGCCTGGAACCGGGCGCGGATGATGGGGCCGCTCATCGATCATCTCTATCAGCGCTCCCATGCCCTGGCCCAGGAGGAACTGGCGCGCACGGTGGCGAAATTGTCCGGCGTGACCGATGGGGACAAGCAACAACTGGAAGAACTCACCCGCCGCATCGTCAACAAGCTCCTGCACGATCCCATCCAGGTACTCCGCGATTCCGAGCCGGCGCATGCTCCGATGACCCAGTATTTGCACGCCGTGGAGAAATTATTCAAGTTGGAAGATGACGACGCCGCAAAGGGCGAGGGTGAGGCGTGAATCTGCCGGCCGCGGTCAAATCTCGCGCCGGGGCGATGATTGCCGGAGCGATTGTTCTTCTGGGGATGTTTCTGGCGCTGGCCGGGCCGTCGTGGGAACTGGCCGTTTATCGCCTCTTGCAGGATGGGGGCTGTGCGATTCTGTGGCTCATCTCCGCCGGCGGGATCGGCTGGGTCGCCTGGCGAATCCTGCGCTCGCCGACCAACAATTCCTTGGCGGCCGTGACCAGCGTGGGCCTGGGCTTGGGGATTGTGAGTCTGGCGGTTCTGTCGCTCGGGCTGATGGGGTGGATGAATCAGGCATGGGCCATCGGGATTCTCGCGGCCGGCGATATCGTCGCAATTTCAGTTCTTTACGTTCGCGGAAAAAATTGGGACGCGGGGAAATGGTTGCGCGATTCAGCCGGGTGGGGATGGCTATGGGTTGCAGCGGCCGCGGTGGTGGGGGCGGCGGCGCTGGCGGCATGCTTTCCGCCGGGGATTTTGTGGGGCGATGAACCCAACGGCTATGACGTCGTCGAGTATCACCTCCAGGTGCCCCGGGAATGGTTCGAGGCCGGGCGGATCGTCCCGTTGCATCACAACGTCTTTTCATTCTTCCCGTTCAACGTGGAAATGCACTATCTCCTGGCGATGTTTCTGCACGCAGGCCCCTGGGCGGGCATGTATCTCGCCCAGATAATGCACCTGGGATTTTGCCTCCTGGCCGCCTGCGCGGTGTATGCATTGGCCGGCGGCGGCAAGCGCGGAACGGTTGCCGCCTTACTGGTCGCCGTCACCCCATGGACGGGATTGCTTGCCCCCGTGGCTTACAACGAAGGCGGAACCCTGCTCTTCGCGACCCTGGCGATCGGCTGGGCGATTCGCGGCCAAACTTGCCGCCAGTTCCTCCTCGCCGGCATATTCGCCGGATTCGCCGCCGCCACGAAATTGTCCGTCGCTCCCCTGGTCTTCGTCGGCGTGCCCCTCGCCGTCATAATCAAAAATACAATCCCGTTCCCATCGCGCTCTTCCCCGAACGCCCACGGCGCCGCCGTGGGGCTCTCCCATCCCCTGTTAAACCTGGCGCATTTATCTTGCTATGTTCTGGCCGCAGCTTTGTCCCTTTCCCCCTGGTTGATCCGCGACTGGAAATGGACCGGCAATCCCGTTTTCCCCGAAGCGATGAGCATCCTCGGCAACGCCCATTTCAGCCCCGTCCAGGCCGAACGATGGCGGCAAGCCTATTTGCCCGACATGAAATACCGCTCGGCGCAAGGACGCCTGCGTGCCCTCTGGAGCGAGGTCCTTTGGGATTGGAGATATGGATACGTCCTCGTTCCCCTCGGTATCGCGGCGATCGCATTGGGCATCCGCAATCGCGCGATTGTTTATCTGGGCGTCCTCCTCGCCTTTCAGATCGTCTTCTGGCTTTTCTTCACGCACCTGCAAAGCCGGTTCATGGTGATGGCAATTCCCATCATTGCATTAATGCTCGCGCAGATTGAAGCTCGCGCATGGCTGCCGCTGTGCGCCGTGGCCGGATTGGCGATGTCCGTCTTTTCCGCCCTTATGCTCGTCGACAAAATGGGCCGCTATCTGGAAATTGACCACGACAAGGCAGCCCTGATCGGACGCGAAAACCTCGACGGATTTCGGGTGCTGGATACCCGGCAATTGAAGGACGGCCAATCCGTGGACCTGATCGGCGACGCCTGCGCGTTCTGGTATCAGATTCCCATGTCCCGCCTGAATTACAAAACCGTCTTTGACGTGGACACGAGTGATCCGGCTCAGTCGATCGACCAAGCCTGGCTGGCGGGAATGCCGAAGAACGCCGTGGTGTGGCCAGACCACGAGGAGTTGAAAAGGTTCGCCCGCACCTACTACGGAATCAAACCCGAAACCCGAAATCCGAATGACGAATCAAATCCGAATGACAAATGACCAATGACCAATGACCAATGACAAACTTCCCTCAGGACCAACTCGCCTGCGCTCCGGCGGGGGTTGTGATCATCGCCGGGACGCGGAGGCGAGCATGGTCCCAGATGGCTTGGGCCCCTTCTTCCAGGCTCCAGCGATGCGACTCGAACCAGGCCAACGCCGCGTCGAAGCGGATCGCATCTCGGAATCGTTCGTTGTCCGCCAATTGCGCCAGCACGAATGCGGAGACCAGGGCATCTT
>JBEKXM010000495.1:0-3894 GCA_049512115.1 Tepidisphaeraceae bacterium
ATGCGTTACCGCGAAGACGCGAAGGACGCGAAGTTACGCGAAGAAGAAAACAAGAGTTTATTTTAGCTTCGCGCAACTTCGCGCCCTTCGCGCCTTCGCGGTAAAATTCTTTGGATTGCGGGCAGAGCTCGCGCTGTGCGTCTTCGCGGTAAAACTCTTCTCGGTTAAACTATTTGGGTTGCGGGCACAGCCAGCGCTGCGCGCCTTCGCGGTAAAATTCTTTGGGTTGCGGCCAGAGTTCGCGCCGTGCTCCTTCGCGGTAAATCATCCTGGCTATTTGCGAATGGCCGTCAGTTTGTGAACGCAGGTGACCGCCAGCGAGCCGTCTCCCACGGCAAAACCAACGCGCTTGGTGGAACCCGCGCGGATGTCACCCGCCGCTAGAATCCCGGGGATCGTCGTTTCCAGCGGGCACGGTTCACGATCCTTCAGCGGCCAGCGCCCCGATTTGAGCGCATCCATGCCCGTCAGGATATACCCCAGTCCATCCCGCGCGATCGCTTCCGGCAGCCAGGAACATCCCGGCTCGGCGCCGATGAAAACGAAAGCCGCCGAGACGGGTAGGGTTTCGGACGACTTCTCACCTTTCTCCAAAGCGCCGTCCCCATTGAACGCTCGCAGGGTGACGCTCTCCAATCGCCGCTGGCCATGGACGGCGGCGATCTCGACTCCCTCGTGCAGGGAAATATTCGGCGCGGCACGAATCCGACCGACGAGATATTCCGACATTCCCGGCCCCAGGCGTTTGCGAACCAGCAGGTGAACGGTTCGGTCCCGGCAGCAATCGGCCAGGAACATCGCCGCCTGTCCCGCGGAGTTTCCCGCTCCCACGACGGCAACGTCCTGCGTGTCATAAAGGATCGCCTCGACGGACGTGCAGGCGTAGTGGATTCCGGCCGATTCAAACCGCTCGGCGCCCTCGGCTTCAAGTTTTCGCCATCGCACTCCCGTGGCGATAAGAACGGTGCGAGCGTGAAGCGCGGTCCCGCAGTCCAGAAACAGGGCATGGAGATCGCCCGGCGCGGCGGCGGGCTCGATTCGCTCAATGACCACGGGGGCCACCATCTTGGCCCCGAATTTCAGCATTTGCAGAACGCTGCGCGTCGCCAATTCCGCGCCGGTCAGCCCGCTGGGAAAACCGATGAAATTCTCGATCTTGGACGATCCCGCGGCCTGCCCGCCCGGACCCAGCCGGTCGATCACGACCGTGGAGACGCCTTCCGAAGCAGCGTAAACGGCCGCGGTCATCCCCGCCGGCCCGGCGCCGACAATCGCCAAGTCCACCACGTCGCTCGGACAATGACGCCACACGCCCGCGCCGTGCGCCAATTCGCGCAAGTTCGGATTGATCAACCGCCTCCCGTCGCCGAATTCAATCACCGGCGACTTTTGCGGCGATCCCCAGCTTGTCATCAGCTTTCGCCCCTGCACCGATGCCGAATCGTACCACGTGAACGGAACGAAATTCTTGAAAAGAAATTCGCGCACAAGCATGGTGTCGCGGCATTTGCCCGGGCCCACCACTTTCAGTCCCACCACACCCTGCTGGGCAAGCAGCCTGCGGCGCTCCTGAGCGGCAATGAGCAGCTTTTCACTCACGACCGGAATCTTGTTCAGGAGTTCGCGTAAACGCTCGCCGGCAATGCGCATCAACCGCGTTGGACCCCGCGCGATGCCCGTCACGATCACCGGCCGCCGGGTCAGCAGATCGATGTCACCGGCGAAATGACCGGGCCCATGCGTCACCACATGCCGATTGCCATCGGAAGGGTTCAATATCTCGATGGCTCCGGATTCGACCACGAACAAGTCCAAATCGGCATCCCCCGCGCGGAAGACCGTTTGGCCATCCTCGAAGGAGCATGAGGTTGCCAGCGGCGCCAGCGCAGCCAGGTCGCTTGCATCAAGCTTCGGGAAGGCGATTGCATCGGATAATGTTGCCGAACTGTTGGCCATAGCCGTATTCTAGGCCCGAATTTTCCCGCGGCGAGAATTAACCAACGCCCCTAAGATCGTGCGGATGCTTTTGGAAATGTGAGAACCCGATGGCCGACACATCAATCAACAAGGCCATTTTGTTAGCCGACCCGGTCACGGAACGGGATCATGCGATCGGACCGGCCGGTGCTCCCATCACAATTGTGGAGTACGGGGATTATGAATGCCCGGATTGTCTGAACGCCGTTCCGGTCATTGAGCAGGTGCGCAAAAAGCTCGGAGACCGCTTGCGATTCGTCTTTCGGCACTTCCCGCAGAGCTCGATTCATCCTCACGCCAGCGCCGCCGCCGAGGCCGCCGAAGCCGCCGCCGAGCAGGGAAAGTTCTGGGAAATGCACCAAACGCTATTCCAGCACCAAAAAGAGCTTGCGGAAGTCGATTTGAGCCATCTTGGTCTGACCTTGGGCCTGGAGATTTACAAATTTGAAACCAGCAGGAACCAGGAACGGCATCGCGTGCGAATCCGCACTGACTTTGAAAGTGGCCTTCGCAGCGGCGTGAAGGGAACTCCCACCCTTTTCATGAATGGCCGTCGATATGACGGGCCGGTCAATGCCAACGCCATCATCGCGGCTACCAAATCAGTGTCGCGCTAACTCGGCAACACCGCGATCTTCGCCTCCTCGATCGGTCGGCGATGCATCGCCGCCTTCAGCCATAGCCGCAGGCGGTCCATGTAGAGGTAAACGACCGGCGTCGTGTAGAGCGTGAGCATCTGGCTGAAGATCAATCCGCCGACGATGGCGATGCCGAGCGGCTTGCGGAGTTCGGAGCCGGTTCCGTGTCCCAAGGCCAGGGGCAATCCCCCCAGCAGTGCGGCCATCGTCGTCATCATGATCGGGCGGAAACGGAGCATGCAGGCCTGGAAAATCGCCTCCTTCGGTGGAATGCCGTCGCGTCGTTCGGCCGCGATCGCGAAGTCGATCATGATAATCGCGTTTTTCTTCACGATTCCGATCAGCAGAATGATCCCGATCATTCCCATGACGTCCAGGTCGGCGCCGAACAACAGCAGCGCCAACAGCGCGCCGACCCCGGCCGAGGGAAGCGTCGAAAGAATCGTGATCGGATGGATCAGGCTCTCATAGAGCATTCCCAGCACGATATAGACGGTCACCACCGCGGCGATGATGAGGAACAATTCGTTCGACAGGGAAGCCTGAAACGCCTGGGCCGTGCCCTGGAAGCTGCCGTGGATGGAGCCGGGGAGTCCCATGCGGCCTTCGGCCTCGTTGATTTCGCTGACCGCATCGCCGAGCGAAACGCCGGGCAACAGGTTGAAGGAAATCGTCACCGCGGGATATTGACCCTGGTGGTTCACGGACAGGGATGTCGTATCGCGGGAGAATTTGGCGATTTGGCTCAGCGGCACCTGCTTGCCGCCCGGGCCGGGGAGATAGATATAGTCCAAACCGTGCGGGTTTTGCCAGAACGACGGCGCAACCTCCATAATGACGTGATATTGGTTGAGCTGGGTGTACATGATGGAAACCTGGCTCTGGCCGAACGCATCGACCAGGACCTGGTCGATTTGCTGAGGGGTGATCCCCAGCCGGCTGGCGGCGTCGCGGTCGATCGTCACCATTGCCTCCAGCCCGTGCACCTGCTGGTCGGTATTCACGTCCGCCAGGTTGGGCAGGGTCTTGAGCCGGTCAAGCACGCGCGGCGCCCAGTTGAGCAGTTCCTTCAGATCGTCGCCCTGGAGCGTGTATTGCCATTGCGCGTTGCTGCCGCGTCCGCCGACTTGGACATCCTGAAAGGCCCGTAAATACAGCGTGGCGCCCGGCACGTGCGACAGCTTCGCCCGAAGCCGGTTGACGATCTGGTCGGCGCTCACTTTGCGCTCACTCAGGTCTTTGAGGCTGATGAACATGTTGGCGGTATTGGTGGTTCCTC
>JBEKXM010000496.1:0-3880 GCA_049512115.1 Tepidisphaeraceae bacterium
GGCCATCTCATCGCCGCCGCCGGGGCCGTCGAATTGATCTGCTGTGTCCTGGCCATCCGCGACAACGTGCTCCCGCCGACGATGAACCTGGAGAATGCCGATCCCGAATGCGATTTGGATTACGTCCCCAACAAAGCCCGCCATGCGAAGGTGGATGTAGCCATGTCCAACAGCTTCGGGTTCGGCGGCCAGAATGACACGATCATCGTCCGGCGGTTTCGTGCGTAATCGCTTCAGCGGCAAAAACCGAAATCAGTGGAAGGGGATCGATTGCAGGCTCGAAAGCCCACGGATGGCAATCCGTGGGATTTATTAGGCTATATTCTATTAATCCGGTAGGATTAATTGTATTTTGCGCTCCTCTAGGTTATGTGTTAAACCTACTGAAATGCGTACTCAACCCTTGATATGTGCTCGGGCGCGTGTCACTTGCTGCAAAGACTTTTCCCCTCCCCTTGTACTCAGGGGGAGGGTTGGGGCAGGGGTCGAACATCGATTGGCCCACGAAATCCCCACCCTGACCCCACTCCTTCCGCGTTCTCGGGAAGCGGAAATCTCAGGAAATCCGGGGTTTTTTGCGAAACCGAGAAAATCGCTCAAATTCAATCGAACATTTTGGCGAGCGGCCTGCGGATTCGGGCACGCTCGATCGCAAGTTTTGAAGGAGAAACTCGGTCGAAAACCGCGAAAAATCAGGATCTTGCGAGAGCGCGGAAGGGGTGCCCTGACCCTCCCCCAGAGTACCAGGGGAGGGGAAGAACAGGGCTTGCATAAAGTGTCACGGACCCTCTGCGCTCTTCCTGTCCTCTTTTTTGGCCTGCTCGCCGCCTGCGGCAAAAGCCAAACCCAAATGTCGTCAACTCAGGCTCCACCGCCCCTGCCAGAGGTATGCCTCGGCTACTTTGCCAACGTCACCCATGCCCAGGCCGTGCTCGGCGTTTCTTCCGGCGAATTGCAAACAGCCCTCGGTCCAACCCATCTGACCACCAAGGTATTCAACGCCGGGCCGGAACTGATCGAAGCGATGAACGCCGGTGCCGTGGACGTGGGCTATGTCGGTCCCGGCCCGGTCCTGGCGGCTCACGTCAACAGCCGGGGGCAGGCCGTCCGCGTCATCAGCGGATCGGCCGCCAACGGCGTCGTCATCGTCGCTTCAAAAGATTCGCAAATTCAGTCCCTATCCGATTTGAAAGGCAAGCGGATCGCCACCCCGCAGCTTGGCAATACCCAGGACGTATCGGCCCGCCATTACGTCACGGTTGTGCTCGGCCAGCCGGATGCCAGCAATGTCAAGGGAATTCGCAACAGCGAACAGAGCGGCATGATGGCCCGCGGCCTCATCGACGCCGCCTGGGTTCCCGAGCCGTGGGGGTCGCGCCTGATGAACGAAACCGGCGCGGTCCTGATCGGTGAGGAAAAGGACCTCTGGCCCGACCACGAATTTTCCCTGACCGTCGTCGTCACCACACCCGCGTTTCTCGCCGCGCATCCCGAAGTCATTGAGAAGATTCTCTCCGTGCATCACCAATGGACCCAGCGCCTGAACCTCGATCCCCTGCATTACGCCGATCAACTCAACGAGGCCCTGTCCGCTCTGGGTGGCAAGAAGCTTCCGGCCGCTGTGATCCGCGGCGCGCTACAGCGGACCCAATTCACCGACGATCCCCTTCCCAAAACCTTCTCGACCATGGAGCAATGGTCGCACGACCTGAAATTCATCAACTCGGCGCCGGAACTTACCGATTTATTTGAAACGGATATCATACGCAAGCTGGCCGGCGCGCCGGCGACTCCGCCGCCCTAAATCGCCTGGAGAGTGTCCTTCATCAAATGTTCTTCGACAATGGCCGATCGACGAATCCGAAACAGCCGCCGGTTGCCGGCCGGCTGACCCTGGATCGCGTTTGCAAGCGGTTTGCCAACTCCGATTACTCGGCGGTTGAGAACATCACGCTGGATTGCCGCCCGGGCGAGTTCGTCGTCGTGGTGGGTCCAAGCGGCAGCGGCAAGACCACGCTCCTGAACATCGCCGCCGGAATGACCCGCCCGGACAGCGGCGGCGCATCCCTCGACGGCATCCCCATCACCGCCCCGGGGCCCGAGCGCGCCATGGTCTTTCAGGACCACGGGCTATTCCCCTGGCTGACCGCCGCCCAGAACGTCGAGTTCGGATTGAAGATGGCCGGCGTCCCGCCCTCGGAGCGATCCGATCGAGTTGCCGATGCGCTGCGGATGGTCCATCTTTCCGGCAGTTCGGAAAAACTGGTGCATGAATTATCCGGCGGAATGCGCCAGCGCGTCTCCATCGCCCGGGCGCTGGTCATGAACCCCGCCGTGTTGCTGATGGACGAGCCTTTCGCCTCGTTGGACGCACAGACCCGCACCCTCCTGCACCATCAGCTTCAAATCCTCTGGGGCCAAACCCAGAAAACGATTCTGTTCGTGACCCATTCCGTTGGCGAGGCGGTCCGTCTGGCCGACCGCATCATTGTGCTCAACACCCATCCCGGCCGGATTCGCAAGGAAATTTGCGTCGAACTGGCTCATCCCCGAATATTCGACAGCCCGGACATCAACGAGCTGGCCAAGCTCGTCCGCAAAGAGATCGAACAAGAGGTTAATCGTGTCAACGCTCTGGCGGCAGAAGATTCGTGGCGGCCTGAAGAGACTGCTGATTTGGGTACTTTTGCTGACGACTTGGGAAGCGGCATATAGGATCGTCCAATGGAAGCCGTTCATCTTCCCGGCGCCGAGTCACGTGCTGGATTCGATGCTGGGAATGCTGGGGACTCCTTCCGGATTTGGCGAACCCCTGCATCCCGGCTGGCCGGCGCCTCTCGAACGGGAGCCCAATCAGCCGCCCCTGCCCTGGCGAATCGTTCACAGCCAACTGATCGGCGCCAATATCGTCAGCGCCATTCGTCTGATCGTGGGATTCTCCATCAGCATCGTTCTCGGCGCCAGTCTCGGCACCGCCATGTGGCGCTGGTCGGCGCTCGACGAATTTCTTCGCCCGGCGTTTCTCGGATTGCAAACGCTCCCCAGCGTCTGCTGGGTGCCGCTGGCCGTTTTGGTCTTCGGATTGAACGAGACTGGAATCCTGTTCGTCCTGGTGATGGGCAGCACGTTTGGCATCTCGATTTCCATGCGCGACGGCCTACGGGCCATCCCGCCCCTCTATCGCCGAGCCGGTTTGATGATGGGCGCCCGCCGCTGGCGGCTCTACCGCTACGTCCTGTTCCCCGCCAGCCTCCCCGCATTGGCCAGCAGCCTGCGTCAGGGTTTCAGCTTCGCCTGGCGCTCCCTGATGGGAGCCGAGCTGATCCTCGCCGCCGACCGCCAGGGCCTGGGCTTCCTCCTGTCACTCGGCCGCGACAATGGAATAATTTCCCAGGTCGTCGCCGTCATGATTGTGATGGTCATCATCGGCATGCTCGCCGACCGCCTGGCGTTTGCCCCTCTGGAAAAACGCGTGCACACTCGCTTTGGACTCAGCGCGACGGGTTGAGCGGCGCCGCCCTCCCCCCCAAAGCCGCGGGATGTTCATCCCGTGGGCTCCGCTTTATCTACGCCGCATCCGCGACGATTCGCATCGCCGGCTTCTCCCCCGCGCTCGACCGATATTCCGGAACACATCGCGACAGCACATCGACGATCTGCCGATGGCTCTGCCCCGTCGCCATTCACCCCCACTGCACGTTACAATAGTCGCTGTTTCCTGGATCGCGTGCCGACACGAGGCGAGGTATCCGCCATGCAGGAAGAGAATATCCAGCAGAGTGAAGGGTCCCGATCATCCGGATTTCCAGTCATCGACTACGCACCCTTCTCGCTAAAGCCTCGTCTGACCCTAACACAGTACGCCGCAATTGCGGTGCTC
>JBEKXM010000497.1:0-3878 GCA_049512115.1 Tepidisphaeraceae bacterium
CGGCGTTGAGAGTATTGATCAGATAATTAAGGTCGTCGGTTGAGAACCCGGCCTTGCCGCCCTCGATGACGCCCGAGCCGCCGGTGATGGGGGAATTGATGTTGGGAGCGCTGATGATCTTGTTGTCGAGCACGATCGCCAACCGGGCGTGGGGATCGGGAAGTTCGGTGCGTTGCCGCGCGCGGTTATACCAATCGCTGGTCAGGTCGCCGAAGAGATTGCCGCCGGTGGTATCGAAGCTGAAGGCGACGGCCTGCGTGCCGTCTTCCATCATCTGGACGCCGGCCCTTTCCAGACCCCATTTTTGGGCGCTGGATTTGGTCATGGAGGCATCGGGTGTGACCAGGATGGGCATGTAATGTTTGCCGTTCCACTCCCGGGTTTCGGGCGGAGCGTCGGGGCGGTCGAATTCTTCCACGCGATCGACTTCCGCCCAGCGGATGGTGTCGCCCGGCTGCGGCAGGGGGCCTTTGCCGCCCGGTTCCAGCCGCGATTCCATCGCCTTTATGTCCGCCGGATTGCAGGTCACGCTGTCGGCCAGAATGTGGAATTCCAAGACCCCCGAACCCTGGAGCAGGCGCTTCAGATCGTCGGCGCCGGTGATCGCGTTCTTGACCGAGTCGTAATCCTTGTATTTGGCCTGGAAAACGTCCATCACCTTCAGGAGGCTTGGGAAATCGGCGAATTTTTTCTTCAGGTCGTCCAGCTTGGCTTGGCCGGCTTTTTTCTGTTCGGGATCCTCGGAATTGACCTGGTCCAGAATGCCCGCCAAATCCGAGGACGTAAGATTGGTTTGCTCGATCTGGTCCTTGAGTTGGTCGTAGGCGACGGTGAGCGGCTGAAGCTTGACGGCCAGGGCGGCCAGCGACAGCTTGTCCGGATTGGCGCGAAGGGCCTGGATTTTATCGTAGGTATCGCACAGGTCCTTGAAGAGTTCGGAGCGGGTCTTGCTGTCCGAAGCCAGTTGGGCAAGGCTTTGCCGGCGCTGGGCGCCGGTGGAATGCTCGACGGCGTTGAGCACGGCGTCTTGGGTGATCTTGGTGGCGTTGAGCAGCAACACCGCGTCGTTGTAAGCCTTCTTGATCCGGGGCGCCTCGGTGGCTTCGGGCGAGAGGGGCATCTCGATCTCGATGCGGTTGGCGCCCTGCGGGCGCCAGACCAGGTTTCGCAATCCGAGCGGGTCCACGCGCTTTTTCAGCGCATCCATGACGTGCTCGGACAGATCGGGGTCGGAGTTCGCCGGAGCCTGAATCGCGTACACCAGGCTCACCCCGCCGACCATGTCTATGCCCGGGCGAAGATCGGTTTTCTGGATGGCGGACAGGTGCGGGTTGACCAGTCGCGACGGGGGCCCCCAGAAAATCGCCAGCAACGCCACGAAAAGCACGGTGAAGATGAGGGTGATTCGTCCGGAGTAATTAGTTGGCATTGTGAATCCAAGGAGTTGTCATTGGTCATTGGTCATTGGTCATTAGTTTCAGGCATCGCGACTTCTTTACAAATGACCAATGACCAATGACCAATGACAATTGACTCATTTTGAGCCCGACGCCTCATCTTCGGCAAGAACCCGCTTAACAGCATCGCGCGTGAACTTGATCTTGGTGTTGGAGCCTTCGTCCACCTTGAGGACGACTTCGGCGTCGCGCACGTCGACGACGGTGCCGAGCATGCCCCCCGCCGTCAGGACGCGGTCGCCACGCTTCATGTTCTTGAGCATGTCGTCGCGTTTCCTTTGCTCCTGGCGCTTGGTCCGCGAGGAGCTGAAGAGGAAAAATATCAGCATCGCGAAGATAAGGAGCAGGAACATGTTTTGCGGATTGGCCCACCAGGGAGGGGGTTCCTGGGGCTGGGTCGTCGCGGTATCGGCCAGCAGGTGCAGGATGGTCAAGTAATTCTCCTTTTGAAAAGTCATTCCTCGGCATCGGCTTCGCCGGGGGGAGCCTCGGCTTCGCCGGAGGGTCCAAGCAAGCAGCGTGGATCGCCACGCGCGAAGGAGCGGAAGTCTCCCTCACCGATCGACCGGCGAACGTCCGCCATCAACCGTTGGTAGAACCGCACATTATGCACGGAAACCAGCACGGGGCCAAGCATCTCGCCGGCGAAAAAAAAGTGGCGGATGGCGCCGCGGGTGAAATGAGCGCAGGCGTAACAGTCGCAGCCCTGCTCGATGGGGGAGGAATCGCGCTGATAACCGCTGTTTCGCAGCCGAAGCGGACCATTTGCCGTGAATGCGTAGGCGTTTCGTCCGTTTCGGGTTGGCAGAACGCAGTCGAACATGTCGATTCCCGCCGACACGGCCGCCACGATGTCGCGGGGATAGCCCACGCCCATGAGATACCGGGGTTTTTCCGCCGGCAGGGCCGGGGTGATTTCGCGCAAAACGGTCTTCATGGCGTCGAACCCCTCCCCCACGGCCAACCCGCCGATGGCGTAGCCGTCGAACCCCATTGCCGCCAGTTCCCGCGCGCACTGATGCCGGAGGTTCAGATCGACCCCGCCCTGCACGATGCCGAAAAGCGCCTGCTCGGCAGGGCGCGCGTGGGCGGCCAGGCATTGGGCGGCCCAACGCACGGTCCGGTCCACGGCGTGGCGGTGCGCCTCCGGGGCGGCGGCGGCCGGCGGACATTGGTCGAATGCCATCATGATGTCCGAGCCCAGATCGTTCTGGACCTGCATGCTGCGGCGGGCATCGAGGAAAACCTCGCTGCCATCGATGTGGCTTTTGAATTTCACGCCCGCGTCGGTGATCTCGTTCAAATCCGACAGGGAAAAAACCTGAAATCCGCCGCTGTCGGTGAGGATCGGCCCGTCCCAGCCCATGAAGCGGTGCAGGCCGCCGAGTTCGGCGACCGTCTTTTCGCCGGGGCGCAGCATGAGATGGTAGGTGTTGGCCAAAACTATCTGCGTCCCCGTTTCTTTGACGTGATCGGGCAGGACGCCTTTGATCGAGCCTTGGGTGCCGACGGCCATGAAGGCGGGAGTGTCGAAGATGCCGTGCGGAGTTGAGACGCGGCCGAGGCGCGCGGCGGTGGCGCGATCCTGGCGAATCAATTCGTATCTCACCGGTTTGGGATGGCTGCCGGTCAAGCGGGGTCCAGATCAATATCGCAATTGAGCGAAGCGCCGACGGACTCGAGGTCCGCCCGCAGTTTGCCAAGCGAGACGGTTGCCGGAACGGTCAGGCGCATTTCGGTGAGAAACAGCGGGGAGCCGTCGAACGGGGCGGATTCCTGCCGGGCGGAAAGTTCCTCGATGTTCACGCCGAACTGGCGAAGCACCTGGGAGATTCTGGCGACGATGCCCGGCTGATCCATGGAATAGGTTTTGAGCCGAAACGGCAATCCGCTGACGCGCGTGCCGGTGCGCAGCTCGGAGACGCTGAGGCGCAGGCCGATTTTTTCGCCGATTCCCGACAATTTCCCTCGCAGTTCTCCCGCCGCCGCGTCCGCCGCCTCCAGCAGAATGAGCATGGCGAATTCGCCGCGCAGATTCACCATGCGCGAATCGAGGATGTTGGCCCCGCCGCTGTGGAGCTGAGCGGTCAATTCCCCCACGATCCCCGGCCGGTCCGGCCCGACGGCGGTGATGATGAGTTGGGACATTGATACAATAGTAATACCTCGGCGTTCCTCGACCAAGGGTTTGCGGAGCGCCAGTTCATTTTGCGGGAGCTTTCTTATGATTTACAGGCAAGTTGTGACCTGGTTGATGTTCTTCTTGGCATTCAATTGCAAGATGCTCCTGGCGGATTCCGCTACGGTCGCCACTACGAGGACATCGGGGGCGCTGGAATTCCACGTTCTGGCCGACAACGTCACTTGCAATCCCGCGGACCTAAAGGCAATGGAAACGCGACTGGAACAGGGCGGAACGGG
>JBEKXM010000498.1:0-3848 GCA_049512115.1 Tepidisphaeraceae bacterium
GCGCCACCACGATGCCGCCCAGTGCCGCGATCATCGCGGCGAGAGCGAACGCCAGCAGGGCCATCCGATGCACGTCGATGCCCATCAGGCGAGCCGCCGTCGGGTTCTCGGCACAGGCCTGCAGCGCCTTCCCCAGCATCGTGCGCGTAAACAGGTACCAAAAGCCCAGAATGATGATCAGCGCGGTGCCCGCAACCCAGAGGCCCTGAGTGGACACGCGCGCGCCCAGCACGTCGACCGGCTCTTCCCCCGAAAACGGCGGCAACGAATACGGATCGCCGCCCCAAAACACCAAGGCGAAGCCGTTCGTCAGCGTCAGCAGACCCGCGGTCACCATCAGCAGGCTGCTGGGCGGCAGGCGCACGAGGGCCGGCACGAAAACCGCGGCGCCAATGAGGAGGCCGTACCCCACGGTCGCCACCACCGCCGTCGCGACGGCGAGCGGAACCGGCCAATGCAGCGTCCGCTCGAGCGAATAGGTAATGAGCGCCGCAAGGACGCAAAAGGCGCCCTGCGTCAGGTTAATGACGCCGGTCACCCGGTAGACCAATGCGTAGCCCAGCGCGACGATGGCAAATACGCTACCTTGAAGCAACCCGCCGGTGATGATCTGTACGGCCTCGCTCACCATTCGTTGGGTGCCGTCAATCTAGAGGTGTGCCGCCAGGCTTGCTCACGACGTCCCAGGTCTTCGTCCCCGCGTTCCACAGCGTCACGACCGCGTTTTCGTCGCTCAATCCGCGTTGCGGGACTTTCTCGAAATCATAAATACCGTTGATTCCTGCATAGCCTTTCAAGTGCGAGAGGTAGTCATGCAGCTGCTCTGCGGTGGCATCCGGTCCCAGCTTGCGCAAAGCATCGACCACGATCATCATCGGATCCCACGACGCCGTTGCTCCGACATCGGGCGTGAGGCCCGCGGCCTTGAACGCAGCATAGAAATTCTTCTGCACCGCCTCGACTGCTGGGGCGAGGCTGAGACGCTCGGGGTGAGGCGGCCATGCGGACGAGGGAACATAGAGCTGCTTCGGCGTGAAGTCCGCGTACTGTTCCATTTGCGCATAGGTCTGGTTGCCGTAGCTGATGACGATAGGCGAATTTATCCCCGCCTGAATCAAGCCCTTGAAGACGGTGCCCAGGGGCGTGCCGACGGTCCAGGCAAAAAACGCCTGAGGTTGCGCCGCTTTGAGGCGCTCCAGTTGCGCAGAGACGCTGACATCGCTCGTATTGAAATGCGCGCGGTCTAGCAGATTGAAGTCTTTGTTTTCCGGCAGCTTGAGTTCTTCGTCCAGAATGCGCTCGCCATCCTCCCCGCTGGCGTCCGTGCTGGCGAGAAGCGCGAGGCGGGTTATCCCCTTTGCGCGAAAATATCGAAGCTGCGCGCGGACGGCGTCCTGCGTCGCCACAGTGGACGAGAAGGTGTAGCTGCCGGGTGCCGGATGGATGGCCGGGGAAAAGCAGTACTGCACCGGGCCATTGCGTACGAGCGGCGCCATGGCATTGCACATCGCGACGATATGCGCGCCCAAGATCACCGAAGGTTTTGTGGCGATAACCTGTTTCGTCAATTGAACCGCGACCTGGGGATTCGATTGATCGTCGTAAAAGTTGAATTTCACGGGGCGGCCTTGAATTCCGCCGCCCTTGTTGAGCAGTTTTTCGCCGATCTGGATGGAGACCAAGTCCTGCTTTCCGAGGAAAGCCCCGAGTCCGGTCAGCGACGTGATCACATGGAGCTGTATCGGTTCATCGACGGCACGCCCATGCGTCGGGGCGAGGACGGACGCTGCAAGAAAACAGACGAATGCGACGCGTCGAATCATTTCTATGCAATCCTCCCTCTGCACGGACACTCTCTTAAAATGCGGGTCCGAGTTAAAATGGGATACGAGTTCATTCTCTACTGCAGGACGCCACACCCGTTTTTGATTTTATATACTGCGCAACCCGGTTGGTCAACGCTGCGCGTTTCGACAGAACACCACCTTTCGGCTTCCGCACGCCTCAGCAGAATGCTATCATTCACGCCGATCCAGTCGTCATCTGGCAAACATCGCCGAGCTGGTCACCAAGTTCGGATTGTAGAAAAAGAAGCTCCCGACCTCACGTAACACTTCAACAAATGGAAAAGGAAATGACTTACGAGACGCTGCTGGTCGAGCGCAAGGACCAGATCACCACAATCACGCTCAACCGGCCAAAATCGAAGAACGCGATGAATCCGCAGATGCACTTCGACATGTGCGAAGCGCTGGCCGAGGTCGAGCGGGATGAGGAGTGCCGGGTGCTGGTGCTGACGGGCGCCGGCGACAGCTTTTGCGCCGGGATGGATCTGAAGGAGTATTTCTACGACACCGAGGGCAAGCCGAGCGAGCGCGGCACGGCGCGCAAAGCCGCGTTCGAGTGGATGTTCAGGAAACTGAGGCTGCTGCCCAGGCCGACCATCGCCGCGGTCAACGGCTGGTGCTTCGGCGGCGCTTTTGCGTGGCTCGCCGTGTGCGATTTCGCCGTAGCGAGCGAGACCGCAACCTTCGGTCTGTCCGAGGTCAACTGGGGAATCATTCCGGCAGGCGGCGTCACCAAGCTGGTGACGTCGCTGCTGGCGCCGCGCGATGCGCGCTACCTCGTCATGACCGGTAAGTCCATCTCCGGCAAACAGGCCGCCGAAATGCGGCTGGTGAACTGGGCGGTGCCGCCGCAGAAGCTGCGCGAGACGACGCTCGAACTCGCGGACGAACTGAAGAAGAAGAATCCCGCCGTGCTCGCCTGCGCCAAGGAGGTGCTGCGCGTCGACCAAAACCTGAGCCTGGAAGACGCCCTCCTGTGGGAAACGGCGAAATGGACCGAACTCGACGCGGCCGCGAAAAAGACGTGGCACAAGGGCGTCAAACAATTCAAGGAGGAAAAGAGTTTCCGTCCCGGTTTGGAAACCTATAGATGGAAGGAATAGCAGTCCTTGACTGCGCTCTCCTGCGGGCTTGACCCGGCCATCCGCGTCTTTGACTTTAACTCTGCGTTCAAGGCGTGGATGCCCGGTACAAGGTTTACGCTCGGGCCGGCCAAAGGCCGGACCCGTGTGCTGGCATGACGGCTTATCGTATCAAGGCGGCGCGCTTGCGCCCCAAGCCCCCATATGGCAAGGATCGCCGCGATTTCTCGCATGTAAATTCGCCGCTGCCGTAGCTCAGTGGTAGAGCACCCCCTTGGTAAGGGGGAGGTCGTCAGTTCAATCCTGACCGGCAGCACCAGAAATTGCTGAGAGATCAAAGTCATTTGCGCATGCGACAAAGCGCCCGCTCGGCAACTAACGGCAGAACGAAGCGCGAAGATACCCGGCCATTCTGGGAAAAATGCGGGAAGTTTGTTCGCTCAAGGTTCTTGCACCCGCCGCTATGCTGCGGCTCCTGCGGCTGCCCTGTTAACCGGTTTCGGGGCTGGCGAATGGTCTCGCCGATTTGCCCTCCGGCGCTCGCCCATGCGCCGTCACGTAGTCAGAGTAGCGTGTGCTATTCGTCCTCCCTATTCCGCGCACCGTGTACGACCGAGACGACGACAACCTCCTCTCGATCCTCAAATACTTTGTAGACGATGATGTACGGCCATTCGAGAAGCTCACGGGTGCCTTCGACGAGACCCGGCCGTCCCATGTGCGTGAGTTCAGGAAGCTCCAGCCGCATAACCTTTGCCTCGATGCGGGCGATCAATTCATGCGCGGCGCGAGGGCTATCTTTGGTAATCCATCGATAGATGTCGTCCAGCTCATCCCTCGCAGCTGGATCGAATGTTACCCTCATGCGCCGGATGTGCGATAGCGTTTGAAGACTTCTTCGGCGGGAATCGTTTTCGGA
>JBEKXM010000499.1:0-3848 GCA_049512115.1 Tepidisphaeraceae bacterium
CGGCGATGGTTGGCCGTACACCTTCCAGGTGGTCCGCGCGGATTTCGACAAAACCCTGGCGGATACGGTCGCCGGGCGCGGCGTGGAAATTTGCTACGGACACGGCGTCTCGGCCGTGAAATTCGACGATTCTCACGCCCATGTCACGATCGAACAACCCGACCATGCCCTCCGCACCGTCACCGCCAGGTTTGTCCTCGATTGCAGCGGATATGGCCGGGTTTTGCCCAGGCTGCTGGATCTGGACAAGCCCTCAACCCAGCCGTTCCGCGAATCGCTCTTTACCCACGTGACCGGCGACCAGCGGCCCGCCGGAACCGGGGAAGGAAAAATCTGGATCTGCGTTCATCCGGATGGCGCGTGGATTTGGATCATTCCATTTTCCAACGGCAAGACCAGCGTCGGCGTCGTCGCCACGCCGCAATTCTATCAACGTTTCCCCGGCGAACCCGCCGCCCAGCTTCGAGCGATTCTCATGAGCGATCCCAACGCGGCGGCGCGGCTGGGCAAAGCCGAATTCACCTTCCCGCCCCGGCGCATCGGCGGCTATTCCTGTTCGGTGAAGCAACTTTATGGCCCGCGCTTCGCCCTGGTCGGTAACGCCACGGAATTTCTCGATCCCGTTTTCAGTTCCGGCGTCACCCTGGCCATGGAATCCGCGATGCGCGCGGCACAGGTTCTCACGAAGGAACTGCGCGGCCAACGTCCGAATTGGCAGACGGAATACGCCGATCACCTTATGCAGGGTGTCAACACCTTCCGCGCTTACGTGAACGCCTGGTATGACGGCACGCTCTGCGAAGTTTTCTTCGCGCCGGACAGGGACCTCGACGTGATGCGCAATATCTGTTCGGTTTTAGCCGGATACGTCTGGGACAAATCCAATCCCTATGTCATGCAGGCCCAGCGGGCGTTGTCGCTGTTGTCCAGACTTGTAACGGGGGGCTGAGACACACGCCGTTTCTTGGGCGATCCCACGCGATAACAGCACCATTGTCCAGTATATTTGTCGAAATTATATGAATTATAAGTTATTGTATATAAGATTGTTATAGCTGTCAACCATATTATTCTTGTCAACCATTCTTGACAAACGAGCCTGATTCGCCGATATTCTATGAATCCTATAGGAATATAGTAGTCTAGCTGAAACGGATTTGGTTTATGAAGGCGAAACGGGTATCGGGTTTCACGCTGGTGGAACTATTGGTTGTAATCGGAATTATTGCATTATTAATTGGCGTCTTGCTGCCGGCGCTTTCCAAAGCGCGGGAGCAGGCCAACATGGTGAAATGCGCGTCGAACCTGCGGCAGATCGGGCAGGCGATCGCCATATACGAGGCGAATTTCGGCGGGACTTTGCCGCCGTCAAATTTCTACGTTGGCCTTTCGATTGGCAACGGAACGCAATTGCCGGCGACGCCGGTCAACGGATACGTCCACTGGTCTAGCCTGCTTTTCGCCGGCAATTTGGCGCAGCAGGACCCGCGGTTTTTTTCGACGTCCGGGTGGGAGATGTTTCAGTGCCCGAGCCTCGCGAACGGAGGCATTCCGCCCGCCAACACTTATCCGGCCAACAACGACGGCCTTGCCAACGAAACTTCCGTGACGATCAATGGTCAACCCGTGGTTGACATGCAAGCGCCGCGGATGTCGTACATGCTGAACGAGGCGCTGACGCCCCGGAGCATTTTCGTGGCCGGCTTCCGGAACGCCACGCGGCCATACGTGTTCGTGAAGGCCGCAAGCGTGAGCAATAGTGCCGGAACCATCATGGCGACGGAGATGTGGGGGTTTCAGCCGATCATGGAGGCGTCGTCGAATGTGGGCGGCTCGGCGCCGGTGAGCAACAGCCGCCGGCCCGTCAGCGGGATCAGCGTGGCCGAAACCAAGGCCTTGGGCTACACGATTCCCAAGGCCGATTCGGCTTACGTCTTGCCGATACCAGGCCAGTTCGGATGGGCGAAGATCGACGACATGCATCCCGATCCGAGCACCTATTATTCGAACAACAGTCCGTTAACCAAGCCACCGGATACGACCCTGGATTTCATCGGGCGAAACCACGGCGTGGGCAAGCCGATCGGCAATATTGCCGGCTCAAACCAGGGTGGCTGGGACCTGCGGAAATCGAACTTCCTCTACCTGGACGGGCACGTCGAAACCAGGCACGTGTCGGAGACGGTTTATCCGATCAGCCAGTGGGGGGCTAGATTTTACAGTTTGCCGCCATATTGACGGGAAAAGTCGTTGGTCATTTTCAAGACAATTGGGATTCGCCGATGCCAATGACAAGTGACAAATGACAAATGACAAGCGACAAATGAGCTGTTGAATTTCGCCTCCGCTGTTTCTTTTTGCGGAGTATGGAATACAGTATTGCGCATGGACAACGTGGAAGAACTGCATAGGCGGTTTGGTGTGAGCGGGGTCGTGAAGGTGGATCAGGGCCGCGGGGGGTTGCCGCGGATCATGATCAACGGGGCGAAGGGCGTGGCGGAAATATATCTGTTCGGGGCGCACGTCACGCATTTTCAGCCGCGCGGGGCGGCGCCGGTGTTGTTCCTCAGCAGGAACAGCCTGTTCGATGGAAGAACGCCGATTCGCGGCGGGATTCCGTTGGTGTTTCCCTGGTTCGGTCCGCGGGCGGACATGCCCCAGTTGCCGCCGCATGGCGTGGCCCGGACCAAGCGCTGGGAGATCGAATCGTGTGATTTGCGGGGCGATGGATCGGTCCGGGTGGTTCTGGGGGCATCCAGCGACGAGCAGACCAAGCAGCTTTGGCCACACGCGTTCGAGCTTCGGTTCATCATGGTGGCGTCGGATTATCTGGATATGACGCTGGAAGTGCGGAACGTTTCGAAAGAGGCCGTGGAGTTTGAAGAGGCGCTGCACACGTATCTGGCGGTCGCCGACGTTGAAAAGATTTCCATCGAGGGACTGGCGGGTTCGGAATTCCTGGACCGTGCTGACGGGGAGCGGCAGAAAAAGCAGCCGGACGAGCCGATCCGAATCACCGGGGAGACCGATCGGCTGTATTACACCTCGGCCGGAAGCGTGACGGTGCGCGATCCGGGGCTGCGGCGGTCGATCGTCGTCGAGAAGGCCCGGTCGGATGCGACGGTGGTGTGGAATCCGTGGTTGAAAAAGGCAACCGCGATGACGGACCTGGGCGCGGACCAGTGGCAATCGATGGTCTGCGTGGAAACGGCCAACGCGCGCCAGTGCAAGGTGAAGCTTGCCGGCGGGTTAATCCACCGGATGACCACGCGGATTTCCGTTGAGGGGCTGTGAATGAGCGATCGCGTGGGATTGGTGACGGGGGCGGGGCGGGGAATCGGTCGGGCGGTGGCCGTGGAATTGGCGCGGCGGGGGTATCGGCTGGCATTGGTGTCGCGGACACAGCGGGAATTGGAAGAAACACGCGCGCTCTGCGGCGGGGCGGCAAATATTTTCAATTTCGTTTGCGATGTCGCGGATGCGCAGCGGGTCGATGTGCTGGTCGAGGATGTCCTGGCGAAATTCGGGCGGGTGGACGTGCTGGCGCATTGCGCGGGGATGGTGGTGAAGAAGTCCATCGAGCAGCTTTCCATCGACCAATGGCGGGGGATGTTGGATACGAATCTTTCGTCGGTCTATTTTTTGTGCCGCCGGCTTTGGCCCGTCTTCCGAAGACAGGGTGGCGGGGTGGTGGTAAACGTGTCATCGTATTCGGCGCGCGATCCGTTTCCCGGGCTGGGGGCGTACGGGGCGGCGAAGGCGGGCGTAAATCTGTTGGGCCTGGCGCTGGCGCGGGAGGGAGCCGAAATCGGCGTGCGGGTGCACACGGTTGCGCCCGCGGCGACGGA
>JBEKXM010000500.1:0-3844 GCA_049512115.1 Tepidisphaeraceae bacterium
GCGCTCAGATGAATCAGCAGATTGCTCAGGTGATACCCCTGAACCCTCAACTTGCCGATCGCATAGTTTGCCTCAAAGCTGAAGATCACCAACGGCCGGCTGGCAATGGATGTTGGTCCCGGCGAAGGGAATTTGAATGGATTCAAGCTGCAAATCTGCGGGTTCCGCACGATCGCAGCCATGTCGTCGAAAATAAACGGACCTTCCAGGCTGTTCGAATACGCGATCGCCCCGATGCAGATCACCAGCAACGGCGCTATCCATCTGGCCCGGCCAACATTCGATTTCGCCTCGTTCATTGCGATGGCTCGCTTGGTTGGGTAACCGCCTGCAAATCAGCCTGGGCGAGCGCTCTGGCGGCGGCGTAATAATCCGGCGCAAGCTCCAGGGCCTTGCGGAATTCGCCCGCCGCCGCCGCCGGCCGGCCCGTCTCCATCCACGTAAAACCGAGATTGAAATGCGCCCGCGGATTCAGCGGACGTAGCGTCACGTTGTCCGACCAGATCACTTCTGGGTTCCGATATTCCGCGTTCCGCAGAAACGTGCGCGTCGCCAGCAGCCCCACGACAACCGTGACAACCAGGCCCGTAACCCACGCCCCCGCGCGGCAGGCTTCGCCTCCGCCCACGCCACGCGATAACATGCTCCATCCCCCCACCACCGCCAAAACCGCCAGCGCCATCGACGGAAAATACATCCGGTGCTCCGCCGCAATCTCCGTGAAAACCGGCACCACGCTCGAAGACGGCGCCAGGATGATGAAGAACCACGCCCCCAGAAATCCCAACCACGGCTTCCACCACATCGCAACGGCAGAGAATAATATCGACAGCGCCACCATTCTCCCGCCAACGCCGACCTGCGACCAGTCGCGCGCAATCGGCCAATCGTAGTAATCCAGCACCAACCCCCCCGGCCAAACGGCAAGCGCAACGTAATGCGCCATCACGCCAAGCTGCGTCAACGCATAGTCCGCCGGCGCGACGTTCCCCACCGACAAACCCCGCGCTCCCGAGGCAATCACCCCCAGCGGAATCACCCACGCCGCCGCCAAGCCGAGATAGAGCGGCCAGCGCTTTTTCAATGCCGCCGCAAATGCGCGCGAAATGAACGTTCGATCGTAAAGCAGCGCCACCAGCGGCGCGGTGGCCGCCGTCTCCTTCGTTCCCATTCCAAGCAAACAGGCGGCAATCGCCGCCACCTTCCAATCGCGGATCAAACAATAGATCACCAGCAGATAAAACAGCCCTGCCAATGATTCCGCTCTCTGAACGATGTAGCTGACCGCCTCCGTATTCAGCGGATGCACCAGCCAGACCGCCGCGACCGCCCCAGCCAGCCAGGGCGCGGAGTTTTGAAATCGATCCCCCCAGAACTCCCTCCGCTGAAGGTTCCGGCGCACAATCCCGAACAAAACCGCGCCCCCGGCCAGATGAATCAGCAGATTTGTCGCATGATAAACCTCGACGCGCAGCCCGCCGATCGCGCGATCCACAGCAAAGCTAAACCGCAAAATAGGCCGGCCCGAAAGAGTCGTCGGCACATCCGACCGCGGATTGTTACGGATGGCATCGATGTCATCAAAAATAAACGGCCCCCGAAAGCTGTTGCTGTACGCCGCCAACCCGCAAAGCAGCGCCAATACCAGCGGCGTCCCCCGCCAAATCGGTGGATTCGCCGTCGTAGTCAATTCCGCCATCGCTTTCATCTCATCGGCACGCGATGCCGCCGTCAAGCATCCCGAGCGGCCGCTCTTGACTTCGGCGAGCTCCGTCAAGCCGTGCGCCGTTTCCGATTTCCCTTCCGCCACGGGGTCTCATAAAATCAATCCATGCTTCACGATTCCGAATTCGCCCGCCGCGCCGAAAATGGGATACAAATCCGCCCCGGCGCAATCCGCTTGAAGTGGGACTTGACCGAGCTCACTACCTCCGACGGGCATCTCGCGCGCGGAGTTTTCACCAGCAGCGCCCGCGCTTTGCCGGAGCCGAATGAATTGAAGATGCTCGACGAGGCCCTGCTTGGTTCGCGGTCCGTCGTCACCTTGGCTGATGTCGTCGCCCATTTCGCGGAAGCGATTTCGGCGGCCGCGCGAAAACATGCCCGCGGCGTCGATGCCCAAACTCTCCTTGGGGACGACGGTAAACAAGCATTAACCACCGCTTTGATGCAAGCCGCCAGCGCGACCGCCTTTTGCTGCGGAATCGAAATGCTTCCGCCGGCCCAGGTCGATCTGGATTGTCCGACCCTCCAGCGCCAGCGGTTTGAAGAGATGCAGCGCCAATCCGCCCAGCGCCGCGCCGCCGATCAGGTGAATCATCTCCGCCGTTCGGCGGAGCTGTTCGGGCAGTTCGAAGCGATCCGCGCCGCCGCGCCGCAACTCTCGCCCGGCCAGGTCCTGAGCCGCATCACCGTCGCCGATCAGGCGGACGTTTTCCGCGCCGCCGTTCTGGCGTCGGCGGAGAAACACGCGGGGGCCAAACTCTGGGCGGTCGCGGGAAACAGCCTCGTGCGGATCGACACCGGCGAATCCACCCGCCCGGAGATTTTGGGCGTCCCCCAGGACCTCGGACCTCTGCGAAGCGTGCGGTCCGACGGAACCGGCGGATTGCTCCTCGGCTGTCGCGCGGGCGTGCTGCGAGTGAATCCCGCAGCGCCCGCCGATGCCGTCCAATACCATGATCCGGAAACGACCAGCCAGCTTGGCTTCAACGCCGCCGTCATTCTCGGCGATTGCATCTGGGCGGCGCACGGCGACGCCGGGCTGGTTTGCTGGACCCTCGATCAGCCCGACAAGCCGCGGGCTGCCGTTCGCCCCGGGTCGTCGAAGATCGCCGGATTCGCGCCCAGGAACCTGGCCCGATTCGATTCCAATCGCCTGATCCTCAGCAGCGGCCGGCAAATGATCGCGGCCTCCCAAGACGGCACGCTGACCCCGCTCTCCCCGCTTGCCGATGCCGACATCGTCGCGATTTATCCCCAGCCGACCCGCATCCTCACCGCACACGCCGATGGCCAGATCTGTTCCTGGAACGCGGACGAATTGAAGCTGGACTGCAAGCAACATCGCGCCGGCCCGATCAATGGCGCGACGGTTTTGCCGTGGCTCGGCGATGCCCGGCTCCTGCTGGCGACCCAGGACGGACCCATCATCTGTCTCGGGCCGGACGATGAGTTGTTGACCCAATACTCCAGCCAGTATCAAGGCCTGCGTATCGCAGCCGCCGCGGCCGATGCCGTCGCGGCCGTCACTTCCGACCGCCAGCGCGTGATTCTCTGGCACTCCTGGGACGGCCGAATGCCCTATGCCGATCTCTATCTCTACGGCCTGACAAAACACCGCATCGGCGACATCGCGTTTGTTTGACGTTTAGCGGGCCGCGCTTGCGCAGCGCTTGGAACGGTCAAAATCCATCCCACCGACCTTGACCTGCGGCCCTTCGGATCGTAATTTCATCTCCACAATTGGATTGGAAAGGATGGTCAAGGATGGCCAAGGGTAAACGCGCGGTCGCGCTGTTTGAAGTTATCCAAAAGGACAAGCGATTCGGATCCAAAACGCCGGAGGCTGGAAAAGCGCCGGCCGCGGATTTCTCGCCGCAGATGGCCGAAAAGGCCGTCGATCTCTGGCGAAAACAACATTCCGACCCCGAAACTTGGTCCGACTCCACCGCCAGGATCGGCCGATCATTTTCCGCATTGGTGTCGCAATTGAAATCCGCGCGCCGCGCCGCCGGCGCGCGCCTCGCCGGCGCCGCACACGACCTCCGGATTTGGATGATTCGCACCAACGGCTTCGTGCCCGGCGCGGCGGCGGCTTTGGTTGTCATCTGCGGAATGATGT
>JBEKXM010000501.1:0-3844 GCA_049512115.1 Tepidisphaeraceae bacterium
CGCGAAAGTCCGCGACCTCGCCGACGAGCATGTCCAGCCCGTGTTCCCTCAGCACGGTCTGCCAGTGCGTGAAAAAGGGGGACAGTCCCCTTAAATATTCCAGGTACGGCTCGAACTCCCGCCCGAGGGCGGCAACCGTCCGCCGGGCGTCGTCGCAGCGGCGCGAAAGCGCCGACAGACCCGCGTCGATCTGCCCGACCAGATCCCGCCCCAGTTCCGATTCCTCCAGCGGTTTGTCCGCCGACTCGCGCATGACGCGGGCGCTGGTTTCGATCCAGTCCCTTGGATCGGTCAGGCTGGCCAGCAGTTCGTGGGTGGAGACGACCTTGCGAACCAGCGATTCGTCGTCGCCATCGCCGTAGGCATCGATGAGCCGATGGAAATCCCCGGTGTCGTCGTCTTCATAGCGGCGGTGAAACAGATCGGTGGCGATTTCGCGGCGGAGCAAGGCGGCCTCGTCGGGATCGAGGATTTGGAATTCCGGATCGATCCCCGCCAGCGTGAAATTCTGCTTCAGGAGCCGGAAACAAAAACCATGCACGGTGCTGACGTGGGCGTGTTCGGCCAATCCCACCTGCCGCGCCAGGCGCGGCGAGGGATTCCTCGCCATTCGGTCGCGAAGCGCCAGTTGGATTCGCGCCTTCATTTCGGCCGCGGCGGATTCCGTGAACGTGACGACCAGCAACTGATCGACGTCGCAGGCGTTTTCGGCATGGGAAACGAGATGCGCGCATCGCTCGGCCAGAACCGCCGTCTTGCCCGACCCGGCCGCGGCGCTGACCAGCAGGCTGTGGCCGAGGGTTTGGATGCCGGCGAGTTGGCGCGAAGTCCAGTTGGGAGCATGGGTGGTCATGTAAGCCGGCCCCCCGTAAAAATCCGAAATCCGAAATCCGAATGACGAATCAAGCCCGAAGCCGGAATGACGAAATGAACACCGTTTCGGAATTCGTCATTCGGATTTGATTCGTCATTCGGATTTCGGATTTCGGGTTTCATCTCGGCTTCTCCTCTGTGACTCTCAGAAACATTTCCTCCCTCGTCATTCCCTCCAACTCGTCATAGCATCCCGGGCTCGGCTCGAGGCGGCACAGGGAACGAAACTCGCATCTGGGGCACGGCGTCTGTTTTCCCATCCGATACGGACGGATGTCGATGCGGCCGGTCATTATCTCGTCGGCGAGTTCGCCGATGCGCCGCTCGACGTGGCGGAGCAGAGCGGCGAACTGGGCGCTGCCGGCGGCGTCGGATTGGTTCACGCGTCCCACGCTGCCGTCTTTCTTGAGAAAGAGCTGCACCACCTCCGAATTCCCTTCGGTCAGCGATCTGTCCAATCCTCCGGCCACGCGCATGTCGAATATGCCGCGCGGCTTGACGAGCAGGTGAAAGCGCGGATCGTCCGGGGCGGGAGCGTTTTGGGGATCGGCCAGACGCACGGGGCGAAGGAGTTTTACGAAAAACGCCGCGGCGGGGGTGAGCTTGGCTTCTTCCGTGAAATGGCGGCCATGCTGCTCCAGCACCAGAAGATAGCTCGGCAGTTGCAGGCTCAGGCCGTGATACGCGCTGCCCGCATCCGGCGCGTCGGCCGACAGGCGATAGTCCAATGCGCAGGCCGATCCATCGGCAAGGAGATCGACGCGGTCGATCTTCCCGTGGATCAGCGTTTGGTTTCCCGCCGGCGTGCGGATCGCCAGCGGGGGAAGCGAGTCGGCCGGATTCGATCCGAAGCGGACGTTGATGAAAGCGGGCCGGAATCCCCCGCGCTCGGCCGACGCTTTTTGCGTGGCGGCGATCAGCCCAAGCGTCTTCTCGATGTGTCCGAGCAGGTAACGATTGCGCGCTTTGGATAGCATCAGATCGTCGCGAAGCTGCTGGCCGAGTTGCGCGGTCAACCGCGATAGCCGCTGCTTGGCCTGGGCGTCATCCACGTCCTGCCAGGTCTGCCGGGCCGCGATCAGCTCTTTCACCAGGCGCTGCAAAACCTCGTGAAATACGCGGGAAAGATCGCCGCGGTCGACTTGCCGATGTTCGCGTTGCTCCAGCCGCAGGCCGTATCGTGCGAAGTGCTGATAGGGGCACATGCGGAACGATTCCAGTTGAAATATGCCGGCGTGCAGCGGGGAAGGGAACATTTGGCCGGCGCGGCCGGCGTCGAGCTTGGCCTCGTTGGCGTAGCTCAGCGCTTTCCACGCACGAAAGCGCGCCACGTCGATCGCATCGTCGCACGGTGAATGCGTCGCCAGCCATTGATACACCGGCTCCCACTGCGTGTCGGCGGCGCCGTCGCGCACCCAGCGCATGAGCGAACCCACCAGTTGCCGGGGCGTGGCGACGTGGCGCAGCGGCAACATCTCCTCTTGGGGCAAACGGGCGAACGGCACGTCCGGCATGATCTCGACCACGCGCCGCCAAAGCGGCGATGCGCCCACGGGCCTGCCGTCTTCATCGCCGGCGCTGCGAGTCAGCAGCAGCCGCTCCGAGGCGCGAGTCAGGGCGACGTAGCCCAGGAAATGCTCGTCGAGAAGCCGGCGTGAAGTGTCGGGATCGAGGTCGATATTGTGGCGGCCCAGCATGCGGCGATCGGCATCGGTGAAGATCGAATCCTCCCGGTCGGCGCGGGGAAACTGCCCCTCGGCAAGTCCCAGGACCGCGCACGCCTTTACCGCCGGCGCGCGCGTGCGGTCAACCACGCCTACCAAGACCTGATCCACCGTCGGAGGAGTCAGGGCCAGATCGAACCCCTCGAGGGCCGAATCCAGGATGGCGGAGAAATCCATCAGTGAAATCGCTTCATCGCCGAAGAGATCGACCAGTTCGTCGAATAGTTTGACCAGTTCGTCCCAGACCCGCTCGTGCTCGCCGCGCTCTTCCAGTTCGCCGGCTTCGGCGGCACGGTCCATCCATTGCACGATCTGATCGCGGCAATGGAAATCCTCCAAAAGACGGAAGATCGCCGAGGCCAGCGAGGCAACCGACGTCGCGGGCTGTCCCGCGGCCGATTGGACAAACGGCTGAAGCCGATCCACCAAACTGCGGCGCAGGGCATCCATTGCCGGCGCATCGTCAACCCAGGCCTGGTCCGATTCCTCGCCGCGGGATCGGCGGCCGGTCCACGGCTGCGGCGATATCCAGGTCGTGTGATCGATCCCATGGAGCAGCACGTAATTCTCCAGGGCATCGGCGTCGGGTTCAGTCAATCCAACCAGCCCGGTTTTGATGACGGCCATCATCGACTCGTGCGACCAATTACTGGTTGCCACGGCCAGCGCGGCCCGGATCAGCCGCAGCAGCGGATGATGCGACGCCGACCGGCGACGATCGGCGAAGAATGGAATGTTGTGTTCGTGGAAGGACGCTTCCAGAAAATGCTGGTAATCCTGCTGGCTCCGCATGAGGACGACGATGTCGCGGTAGCGCATACCGCCGGCAACGAGCATGCAAATCCATCGGGCGACGGCGTCCACCTCAGCTTGGTAATCGGGGGCCTCGACGAGCTGGATGGAGCGGTCCTGGGGCTCGACTGGGCCCTTGGCCCCAAGTTCCGGCGATGGGAAAAAGGCGCGTTCGAGCATCGCCAGCCGCGGCCCCTTGAACCTTCGCGGTTGGTTCAGGAGCGCCGGCTCCAGCACTTTCACGCCCTCCTCCTGGAGCGTGAACCATAATTTCCGATACGCCTGCTCGCAGCGGTGGAACGGGCTCATCTCGTCGGGAACGTGGTGTGGATTGGCGATGCACGGACTGCTCGGATCGAGCATCAGCGTGATGGAAACCGATTTGCAGACTTTGCCGAGGGCCGCGATTACTTTCCGCTCGGAGCCGGTGAAATCGTAGAAGGAATCGATGAAGA
>JBEKXM010000502.1:0-3839 GCA_049512115.1 Tepidisphaeraceae bacterium
GGTGAATTTCGAGATTCGATCCGGCGGCCGCGCCGCCGCTGATTCGACGATTCCCGCCGCCAACTCCGGCGAGATGATCGATCTGTCCGGAATCTTCAACGACCGTGTCACGCGGATTTTCAAGAACCATTACGTTTCACCCCGTTCGCCCTATTGCTCTTTGCAGATTCCCGAGCAGGGCATTGGCAATTGGGCGTCGTTCGCGCAAATGGCGCAGATCGACGATTCCGGCCTCCGCCGGGCGGCCGGAGCGGCGGGCGTTTTGAAGTTGGCCGGTGGAATTCAATTCCGCACTCCCGGCGATTCCAATGCGAAGAACATCGCGTTCACCAGCCGGTGGGATAATTATCCGCATGAAATCGCCGTCCCGCTCCGCGGATCGGCGCGACACGCATATTTGCTCATGGCGGGATCGACCAACCCGATGGAAACGGACATCGACAACGGGGAGATCGTCGTCGGCTTCGCCGATGGCACGGCACAACGGGTGGCGCTGAGAAATCCCGAAAATTGGTGGCCGATCGAACAGGATTATGTTTCCGATGACTATGCGTTTCGCCGGGAGGGGCGGATCCCGATGCGGGTTTGCCTCGGAACGGGCGGAGAGTATTTTCCGCATGGATTCTCGCGGCCGCGCGGTGGAGCCGCGACCGTCGTCGATTTTGCGATCGATCCTGGCAAGCCGCTGAAATCCGTGATGATCAAGACATTATCGAATACCGTCGTGATCGGATTGATGTCCGTCACGCTGGAAAGATAGGCGGAAGGCCGCGTTTTTAGCAAAACAACTTCGTCAGATATTCCGGCGCATCGGAAAACGGGGCGACCTCTCCGGCCGCGACTTGATAGAGGCGCTCGTGAGTCTGCCGTGCGGCTCTGGCCATTGGCTCGTACGGGCGGTTGCAGACATCGAGGAACCCGATGTTGTAGTTCTCTCCGTCGAACCGGCCGAGGGCGGATTCATCGTAAAGAATGAAATAATGCACGCCGACGCAGTTGGGATCGGCCGCGGCTTGTTCGACATAAAAGCGATACGCCTGACCGCGGGCGGATTGATCTTTGACCCTGCCGATGCCGCTGGCGGGCAAGCCGACGTCGAGCGCGCCGAAATGAAATTCTCCGATCAGGGTGGGCCGGCCGGTGACCGTCGCGATGTGAGCCAGGTCTTTTCCGGGCACCTGTTGGGCATAGCAGTTCATGCTGAAAACGTCGAAACGCTTCATTCCCGCCAACGCCCATTCGGGCGGGACAACGTAGTATCGCGCGCCGAGGTTCATGTGATTGGGATCAACTTTTCGGCACGCATCAGTCAGGATGGAAAAGAGACGATCGACCATGACCGTGCTGAAAGCCCGCAGGTCTGTTTTAGCCGGATCGGAGAGCACGGCGGACCATCGGCCCCGGGTGATCTGGTCGAATGTCACGGGCATACGCCACGCGGCGGCCAGAGCGGCGTCATCGGCGTAGCGGCTCTTCAGATGCTTGGCCAACTCGTCGCGGCAGGCGCAGGACTCGGTATTGAAGAGCATCCCATCGGCCGGCGTTTGATTGGCGAAGCCCCAGTGGGGTTCGTTCATCAGGAAGTATCCGATCAGAGCGGGGTCGCGTGCGGTTTCGCGCAGTTGTTGGGCGTAGAGGGCGGCGGCGGCGGGGAAATCGGGGGCGAATACGTCCGGAAACTCGCGGTACACGAGCTTGAGGCTCCGCGGCTCAAACTGAAGCTCACGGACGTAGGGAATTGAGGCGGCCGATGCGACACGCCATTCGGACCAATTGCCGGCCGTGTTGAAACCGATGCGGCGCACATGCGCCAGGGCGATCCTCCCCCAGTTCGCTTCCCAATCATTTGGACCGAATGCGCGGATGAGATTCGCGACGAGCGGATTGAAGCTCGAAGGCCCGCGGCGGCCGAACGCGGCGGCGTATTGACCGCTGCGCGGCGGCAACCACGCCAGAGCCGACTCGATCCCGTCGATCTTCGCACCGGCGTCGTGGTTGACGCAATCAATTCCGGCCGACCAGAACGGGCGGCCGTCAGGGTCGGCGAGCCACCAGCGTTTGTCATCGCGTTGGACGCGGAAAAATCCGGTCGATGGACCAAGGTCCAGCGCGGATTTGGCGCTCATGCCGCCCCAACGCGAAAAAGTATCGGGCCATTTGGCATCGTCGTCGGCGAACTGTGATTTGAGGATTGTCGTCAATTCATCGGCCGATGCTGTCTTTCCAACCCAATTGCGGAGCGACGATTGCCCGAGTTCATCGAGCAACGCGCCTTTGGGCAGCAGCGGGGCGGTCAGCCGGCCCGGTTCGGCGCCGGTGAGGCGCAGCGGGGTCATGCAAAAACGGACAGGGCCTTCGATCTTTCGATAGACTTTGATTGTCAGCCGATCGACGCGAGAGATTTCGACCCGATCTCCCCAGGCCATAGGCTTGAGCAACGCGCCCTCGCGTTCAAACAGCCATTGGTTTTGCAAGGCGGCCGCGAGGGGCATCCGCAGTCGGGCCTGGCATTCGGCCAGAGCGCCGAACTGAAAATCCATCTTCGGTCCATCCTCCCCCTCCTGAAGCGAGAGCATGAACACCAGCAGATAAAAGCCCTCGGCCAGCAGGTCGACACTGAGCCATTGAGAGATCGCCAGGCCGCCGGGGGGTAATTTGAACGCGAATCCATCGCCGGGATCTTGCGTGCTGTACCAGGCGCCGCCAGATAACGGAGATGCGGTGGTCTCGACCCGAAGATTGCCGAGCAAACGATCGATGGGCAGCACCGAGCTATTCGTGCTCGAGGAGGGAGTTTCCGCCGCGAAATCGCGCCGGCCGGCCAGGATCGACGCGGACAACCCCGCGAGACCGGCGAGAAAATGGCGACGTGTGGGCTTCATCATATAGTTCCCTCGTTTGAGTCGGGCGTCAGCCGGTGACGGTCGGTGGAAGGCCGTAGGCCTTGGCCATTTCCGGATACGCCAGGATGTAGGAGTTGGTGTCGTACCTTCCGCCGTGGCTGAAACTGCGACGAGTGGTCGGGCCGCCGGCGCGGGTGGTTGGCATTCCAGCGGCGAGCGGAACGGCGGGGTTTTGTTCGCCGGGCGGCGGCGCCGCGGGGCGATACACCGGCTGGTCGGGCGCGTCAGCCGGCGGCAGCGTACTGGCGGGAAGGTGAGGCCGGTTGTTCATGTCGTTGCCGGCGTTTTGGCCGTTGTGATCAAAAATGGCCTCGCGCCAGCGCGTCGGTTCCCAGATGAATGAGCCAAGGCCTTTCTCGTCCGGAGCGTTAAAGATCAGGTCGTTGAGGTATCGCTTCTGGTACGAACATTCCAACGCGATGAAAGAAAGATTGGGATATCGCGTCGCCAGATCGGTGAAATTCGTTTTCCAATCGCCGGGGCGAGCTTCATTATAACAAGACATTCCGATGATGTCGAAGTCGGTTTTGCGGGCCAGGAGGTTGTCCACCCAGGCGCGGACGGCGGCGTTGTCCCGGCCCAGGTGATGATGAAGCGCGATCTGGAGCTTCGGGTCGGACTGGCGGGCGGCGGCGCAGCCGGCGTTGACCAGTTCGGCGAATCGGTCGAAGTTGGACGCGCGGCCGTCGGGGAACAACATGCCGCCGGAGGTTTCGTTGCCAATCGAAATCATCTGCGGCGGAGTGCCGTTGTCGCGGAGCTCCTTGAGCGCGTTGGCCGTCCAGTCGTGGACGGTCGCAACCAGTTGATCAAAGGGCAGGTTGGCCCAGGCGGCGGGCTTGGCCTGTCTGGCGGGAGAGGTCCAGGTGTCGCTGTAATGGCAGGAGAGCAGGAAGCCCAGGCCGGCGGACTGGATGCGCGTGGCGAATTTTTTGG
>JBEKXM010000503.1:0-3829 GCA_049512115.1 Tepidisphaeraceae bacterium
AACCGGACGATGCAGAGCCACGCGATCGGGCTGCGAATCCGGGACGATCTGATGTCTATCGCGGCCCGGCACGGGGTGAAGTTGAAGATCGTCGAGACGCCGCCGGGTCCGCCGGTCATTGCGTCGGTTGTCGCGGAGATTTACGGCCAGCCGGATAGTCAATACGAGGAACTTTTGGCCGGCGCCGAGGTCGTTCGCCATCGCCTTGCCGCCGAGCCGGGCGTCGTCGATTTGGACGACGTGGTTGAGACCGCGCAGCGGAAGCTGGTATTCGTAACGGATAAGGAAAAAGCGGCGCTGAACGGCGTGAGCACGCAGGACGTGGCCCAGACGCTGCAGGCGGCGCTCCAAGGCGCGGATGCGGGAACGATCCGCGCGCCGGACGAGCGAAACCCGCTGATGATCGAACTGCGATTGCCGATCGAGCAGCGGTCCAGCGCGGCCGATCTGGGCCGGCTGAACGTGAAGGGAGCGGATGGCACACTGGTGCCGCTTGCGGAAATTGGCGCATGGCGACAATCCACGGTCGACCAGACGATCTACCACAAGAATCTCCACCGGGTTGCGTACGTGTTCGCCGAAACGGCGGGCCGGCCGCCGGCGGACGTCGTCGTCGACGTCCAGGCTGACCGCGCCAAGCCTGGCGCTGTTGTGCCCGCGGTAAGCTTCGCATCGGGGGGCGGCTGGGTGCAGGAGGCAAACCCCCGCGGCGCGGATGCCCGCACATTTTTCACCAACGGCAGCGGCATCGGATGGCAACTGCCGGCCGGCCTGCGCGTCGATTTCGCCGGTGAAGGCGAATGGAAGATTACGCTCGACGTTTTCCGAGACCTGGGCCTGGCCTTCGCCGCGGCCCTGGTCTGCATCTATGTTCTGCTGCTGGCGCAAACCAAGTCGTTTGTCATCCCCGCCGTGGTGATGCTGGCCATCCCGTTGACGATCCTCGGCGTCATGCCCGGATTCTGGATTTTGAACGCAATCTCCGGCGGGCGAATCGGTCCCTATTCCGATTCCATCTTCTTCACCGCCACCGGCATGATCGGAATGATCGCGCTGGCCGGCATCGTGACGCGCAATTCGATCATTCTCATCGATTTCATCCATCTGTCGCTGAACCGGGGGCGCTCGCTGTTTGACGCCATCGTGGAAAGCTGCGTGGTTCGCCTCCGCCCGATCCTGCTGACCGCGGCGGCGGCGATGCTGTCGGCCATTCCGATCATCGTCGATCCGATTTTCTCCGGGCTGGCGTGGGCGCTCATTTTCGGGCTGTTTGCTTCAACCCTGTTCACGCTTTTCGTGATCCCGATCACTTATTGGCTGGTGTATGCCAACAAACCGGGTCATGGCGCTTCCGCGGGAGAAGCGGAATT
The DNA here is from genome assembly GCA_049512115.1 of Tepidisphaeraceae bacterium. Lineage (GTDB taxonomy): Bacteria > Planctomycetota > Phycisphaerae > Tepidisphaerales > Tepidisphaeraceae > PALSA-1353. Next base: position 1,371 of record JBEKXM010000503.1, read on the forward strand.
TGAAGAATTCCAAACGGTTGCCGCTCACTGATTTGAAAACGATCGCGAGAATGACCATGTCAAACACAGCGATGCACTATTCCAATCTCAGCCCAAGAGAAGTTTACGATCTGCAAAGCCGTGGGCAGCTCATCGATCTGGTCGATGTGCGAACGGCGGGAGAATACGAATCACTTCATGCAGAAGGCGCAAGGTCCGTACCGCTCGGCGAGTTGACGCCGCAATCCGCAACGAGCGGCCGGCGCAGCGCTGGCGACCAGCCGCTGTACATCATCTGTCAATCCGGCGGCCGCTCGCGGACGGCATGCCAGCGCCTTGCCGCAGCGGGAATAAAAGTTGTGAATGTCGAAGGCGGCACGTCCGCGTGGAAGCGGGCGGGTCTGCCTGTTGTTCGAAGCGCCGGCGGATCGGGCCGGTTCCCCTCGGGCATCCGAATGGGCGCCGTTGGGCTGGCTCTGGTCATGCTCGTGCTCGGCTTTACCGTTCATCCGGGGTTTCTCTGGGCAGCTGGAGCGGTCTGGCTGGCGCTTCTGATTATCAACGGCGGCTGCCCGCTGGGTTCCTGCGCTATTGACCCGCGCGGCGGGTCTGCGTCGGAACCGCCAAATCGGGACGCGCGTTGAGCATTGGCTGGCGAACGTCGTCTGCAAATTTTGCATGGCATACGAGGGCGGTAAATTATTCCAAAAAAGCGTAACGCATAATTAATAATCGCCTGAAATCGGGCAATTATTGGGCGGGTCACCGCTGGCGGATTTGTTGCAGTTTTTTGATCGTAACTCGTGCATTTGTCGGAAATTTCGAGATGGACGGGACCTGTAGTTTCTTGTATATTTTCCCCGTCGGGCCTACGCGGTTGATCTCACGTGTTTGGCGGTCGTGGAATCAATAAAATGTTGCATTTCCCGGACGTCGCAGTAGGATATGGGTCGCTTTCGAGGAATGGAATGTCGGTTTCGGCGTGCATTTCCTCATGGAAGCTACAGGAGGACGACATGCGAAGGGAGATCATCACGGGGCTGCTGATGGGATTGGGAGCGTGGCAGTTTTTGGCGCGCTCCGCAGGGGCGAGCATCATCGGCCATAGCTATCTGGACAATACGGTGGTCACCAACCCGCAATACAGTTGGGGCCACCAAACAGACGGTTCTGGCACAACTTACCTGATGAACGTATCGGGCGATCAAGCCGCGTCATCGGGTCAGCTCGTCACCTCGATTACGACGGATACAGCGATCGATCCGACGCTGATCGTTGGCAATTCCGTCAACAACGACACGGGTTTTACGTGGACGGGCTATGACGTCAGCGTATCAATGAGCAATCCGTTCACGTTGAGTGGTGCGTTGGTGAGCACGCCGTCGGATTGGTCCGCCACCGTTACACCGCCGGCCTTAATTGGGGGTCAATACGTGGGGTATATCGACTACTCGGCCGGCACACCGATCCCCGTTGGCGGTACGCTGGATTTTCAGTACACGTTGGCATTTTCCGGCGGCACGAACTACAGCTTTACGGAAACGGTTACGCCGGTGCCGGAGCCAGCCAGCCTTGGTTTGCTCACGCTGGGTGTAGTTGCAATGTTGGGTCGACGGAACCGCGCGTAACGGCTGGGCGCTGGCGCGTGCATTGAGGCTCACAACAATCGTTCGTTATCTGCGATGCGGCGCGGCAGGCTGCATCTGTTTATCCTGCAAACTCTCTGCTACAAGTCCGCCCTGACCCGCCTGAAGCGTAGAGGGGGCATAAGCCGGAGCATGGAATTGTGACAAGCCATTTGGCGTTACTGCCGCTTGGAACGTGATCGCGTTTGAGGATGGGTCTGGTCGCGGCTGAAGAGCGGCAGCCGCTCGCCGCGATGAGGCGTATCCAAACGCGGCTTGGCTCCGTTTTCGACATCCCGACCGAGCGTCGTCCAATCCTGGATCGTCCGCAGGCCGCTTTCCGCATACATCCTTAAAACGCCGTCAAATTGATGCATGGCAATCTCCTTTGGTTATTCAATGACCCCTCACGATCGACTCCCATATTGAAAAACGCGCGTCGGACTCATTTGCGTCTCCACCATGCGCCTATGACCGCGCCGATCGCGACGGCGAGAAGCAGGGACGTCTTGGGATTGTCGCGGACAGAAGATTCGAAGCTGTTTTCCCATGAGCGAACCCGAGCGCGGGCGCCATCAAAGGAATCGCGGGCGTATTGGCCGACTTCTTCGCAAGTGTCTCCGACCGAACCGACGGCTCGGCCGGCGGCTTCGTGCACCGCGTGAGCAGTGCTTCGGACGCTTCCACCGACGCTGTGAGCCGCCGATCGGATGCCGTCCGCAACGTTGTCCACTGTCAGCGGGCGCGCAAAACCGGCCAGTGATGGGCGCGCCAAAACCGGCCATTTTGAGGAACTGGAGATTTGCCCGTTACCGTTGGCTTTCGGCTCTCGCCGGAAGCGAATGGTGCGATGGC
>JBEKXM010000504.1:0-3818 GCA_049512115.1 Tepidisphaeraceae bacterium
CATCGCCTTCGGTCCCGTGGGCGCAGTCCTCTACGGCACCCGAACGGTGCCGGCCACCAACGGCTATGCCACATTCAGCAATCTGTCCTTGAATCTGCCGGGAATGTACGGTCTGGCATTCACCAGCGGGAAGAACTCTCCAGCGGTCATTGAAGATCTGGAGATTGTGGGAATTCCGGCCCGGCGATATCTCTTCAACGGCTTGCCATTGAGCGGGATCAGCGTCCTGATGCAGCAGCAAAACAACGCGCCAACGACGATCAATTACGGACCGCCGGCGGTGATGAGTTCGCCGCAGGTCAGCGTTTTATCAGGTCCCAGCGAAATCGCGGCCGCGAATTTCAGCGATCAAATGATCGCGGGCGATCAACTCTTCGGCGCCAATAATGCCCCCGAAACCGCAGCCAATTCCGTTCTTGAACCGGGCGCGGATAGTCTCTGGAACTTGCTGGAATCCATGTGAAGACCGCGTCGTTACCGACGGCGGCTGACCGGAAATTCTCTGACCTATACATAGACCGCGTCTGCTTTCTTGGCCGGACGGGTAGCGTTGTAGGATTAGGACACTACCAGCCGTACCAAACTCGAACTATTCCCGTGCAAAACATGCTAATTCACGTAAAATGTGGAAAGCGTAAGGGCTGATTTCGCAAGGAATTGGCGTTTGCGATTTGGTCTACGGAACCGAAGGTTGCAGGTTCGACTCCTGCAAGGTGCGATCAGTCAGGACAAAGACTTAGAGCTTCCAATAATAGCGATTGAGGCCTCAAAAGCCATTTTTGGAAGTTCTGGGGGACATTGACTATGGGGACACGTGAAAAGAGGCGGAGGCGGACGTTTTCGAAAGCGGGAGCGTTGTGCCTGGCGGTGGTTGCCGCCGCGTTGATTGCGGTCCGTTGCGCTTGCGCCCAAGTCGGGGCGACGCAAGCGGCCAACGCGGGCGAAACTTTTGTTCATCCCGGTTTGCTGCACACGGAGGCGGATTTCAATCGCATGCGGGCGAAGGTGGCCGTTCGTGCCCAGCCATGGGCGTCCGGCTGGGATAGGCTGCTCGCCAACCCGCATTCCTCGCTCCAGTGGAAGCCCCGCCCGGCGGAGGTGGTCTTTCGAGGCATTGCGAGGGGCCATGCTCAGAATTATCCGGTTCTGTATAACGACATAGCGGCCGCCTACGCATGCGCCCTGACATGGCGCATCTCGGGCGACCCAGCCTATGCCGACAAGGCCGTCCAGATCATGAACGCCTGGTCTTCCACTTTGAAGAAAATCGACGGCACTTCCGACAGATTTCTGGCTTCGGGGATCTATGGTTATCAATTTGCCAATGCCGCCGAGATCATGCGCACCTACCGCGGATGGCGCTCGGATGATTTCGCCCGATTCCAGAACATGATGCTCCAAGTCTTCTATCCCATGAATCACGATTTCCTCGAACGTCACAACGGCGCCAAAATCGATCACTATTGGTGCAACTGGGATGCGTGCAACATGGCGTCCGCGCTCGCCATCGGCGTGCTGTGCGATAAGCGAGACATTTACGACCAGGCCGTGGACTATTTCAAACACGGAAAAGGCAATGGCGCCATCGAACGTGCCGTCGTTCGCATCTATCCGGGAAATCTCGGCCAATGGCAGGAGAGCGGCCGCGATCAGGGCCATGCCACTCTTGGCATCGCTTTGCTCGGCGCAGTTTGTGAAATGGCTTGGAACCAGGGGGATGATCTGTACGGATATGACGACAATCGGTTCCTCGCCGGAGCGGAGTACGTGGCCAAATATAATCTTGGCCATGACGTTCCCTACACGGCGTATAAGAACAGCGACGTGATTCAGCCGGTGATTTCCGCGGGTGGAAGGGGCAGTCTCCGTCCCATTTGGGAGATGGTGTACAACCACTACGTGAATCGCAGAGGATTGAGCGCGCCCTATACCACCCTGTTCGCTCAAAAACTCCGGCCCGAAGGCGGCGGCGGAGACTATGGCCCCAATAGCGGCGGCTTCGATCAACTCGGCTATGGAACTTTAACCTTCACTCGCGATCCGTCCCATTAGGGCGTCATCCAACCACACGGCATTCCGTGTAGCCGGCGAGCTTGCTCGCCGTATGATCCCAAAGTCCGCAATCCGACCCATCGCCCTATGTTCCGACAGGGTCCTCGGTCGTATACTTCGCTTCAGTTGTCGGAGTCACTCGTGGAAAAATATCCCTCCCCGAAAGAGATGCGGATTGCCGCACATCAGCCCAAGCCCGTTGAGGTGGTGGACCTGATGGTTTCCGGCTCGGGGATTGCCTGGGAGGATCGGGGTTCGGTCGGGTTCATGGCGGCGTTCTTCAACACCGCCTGGGGAATGATGTTCAAGCCGGTGCGGACTTTGACCAAAATGCGCCGCCCGGAAACCGCCGACGATGCCAAACGCCTGGCCGTCGCCTTCGGGGGAATTTGGTTTCTCAGCGTGGGGATTCAGTCGGCCTTCGCCTATTTCGTTTTCTATGCCCATGATCGGACGCTGGACCCCGATGGCCAGCAATACGTCATCAACACGATCTTGGAAGCGTTATTGGCGGGCGCGGTGGCGGCGCTGTTGCCGATGGTGGTCGCCTGGATGTTCTATCGGCTGACGGCGTTCGACATGACCGCCAAAGCGCCGCCGGTCCTGGTCTATAACTGCATTGTTTACCTGATGGGTCCCAGCTTGTTGGCGCTGATCCCCGGTGGAACCGTGCCGTGGCTGGCGCTGGGACCGGCATTGGCCGGGGTTTGGATATTCGTGCTGCTGATGATCGTGGCGATCGAGCGTCTGCGCATTCGCGTGGCGGCGGCCATCATCGGATCGGTCATTACGTTTTTGGCGACGGCGGGGATGGTGATCGTTGGAATTCTGCTGGTTCAACTCCTGTGGTGCAATCTGCTGGACAAAGCATCCATCGTGCCCTCCGGGCAGACAACGGCCCAGCGATAGACGTGACCACGTTATTGGCCATGTCACGTTTGCCGGAAGGCGGAGGCGAAGCCTACCGCGATCGAGCCTACCGCCGGCTGCTGGCGCGGATTCAGCGGAAATTCCAGACGGTGACCGAGCAAATCCGCGTCGGTGGGGCGTCGATTCCCTTCACGCGCGTGGCCGATCCGAATCGGGTGCTGGACGACATCGTCGCCGAAGAGGACCGCCGGGATAAAACCAGCGACGACGCGCTGCACGATGCCCACGCGAATCCTTCCACTGAGCCGCGACTGCCGTATTGGGCGGAATTGTGGGAGAGCGCGCGGGGCATCGCGGCGGCGCTGGGGAAAATGAAATTGACGCAGTCCACCCGCGTCCTGGATTTGGGATGCGGCTTGGGCCTGGGCGGCGCCGCCGCCGCGGCGCTCGGGGCGCGGGTTACTCTCGCTGACCTGGAATCGCCCGCTCTGCTTTTTGCCCGCCTTAATTGTCTGAGCTTCGGCCGGCGCGTGCGCGTCCGGCGGCTGAATTGGCGGATCGACCGCCTCGATGAACAATTCGACCTGATCCTCGGGGCGGACATCCTCTACGAACGGCAGCAATGGGAATTCCTCGACGAATTCTGGAAAACGCATCTGGCCCAGGGCGGATCCGTGCTGCTCGGCGAGCCGGGAAGGCAGTCCGGCGAGATGTTTGGGCCCTGGATTGGCCAACGCGCCTGGATGCTCCGGGAAGGAACGGAAGAGGCGAATGGCAAGAGCATACGCATATTTCGGTTGATGCGGGGTTGAGGCTGTCGACGGGTTTGCGTGGCGCCCCTGCTTTATTGAGCTTTCCGTAAAGAAAAACGCGAAGAAGCGAAGTTTCGCGAAGTC
>JBEKXM010000505.1:0-3806 GCA_049512115.1 Tepidisphaeraceae bacterium
GTGCGCGATTCGCCGGCCTGCATGCCCAGGAGACCCTTTTCCCAGCCCTGTATGACTTGGCCGGCCCCAAGATTGAACTCGAAGGGGTTGACGTGGCCGAAGGTTGAGTCGGTGTTGCTATCGAATTCGGTGCCATTGGTGAGGAATCCGGAATAGTTCATGAGCAGGAGTTCGCCATCCTGGGTCACAGCGCCGCTGCCGGCGGCGGTTGTGTCGTACAGAAGGCCGCCGGCAAGGGAGGTGGTGGTCAGGGCGGTGCCCTGGATATCGAATGTGTATGAGGGAAATTGCGAATCATTGGTGGCGATAGTGACTGTTGCAGTGCGGAGACCAGAGGCGGTTGGGGTGAAGGTGATGACAAACGTGCTCGCGCCGCCGTTGGCCGCAAGCGCCGAGCCCGGCTGGGTGGTGACGGAAAAATCACCCGCGTCAGCCCCGGAGATTGCGATCGCCGGGGACCCAAAAGTGAGCTGTCCCGACGTGTTGTTAGTGATGGTGTAACTGCGGGTGAGGGGCACAGTGCCGTCGGCGGACGTGGCGCCAAAATCGGTGAAACTGCTCGGACTTGGACTGCTTTCACCGGGTAGTATCGTCGTCGAGTTGCCTTGGAGAGTGAGGTCATTCAGGCCCGTGCCCTGAATTTCGAACACAAACGGACTACTGGGATCGTTGCTGGCGATCGTGACGGTTGCCAACCGGAGGCCGACGGCAATCGGGGCAAAGGAAATGACAAACGTGGTCGTGCCGTTGGGTGCGACCGACAAGCTCGGCTGGGTGGTGATGCTGAAATCGGTTGAGGACAACGTAATTGGACCACTCAAATCGAGTTCTGCACTGCCGGTGTTGGTAATCGTGTAACTGCGGGTGAGGAGCGCGCCGCTCCCGACGATCTTGCCGCCAAAGTCGGTGAAGTTGGACTGGCTGGGGCTGCTTTCACCGTTGCTAATCGCCGTCGAGTTGCCTTGAACGGATAGCGTTGCAGTGGCGATCGCGGGCGTGGCGACCCCGGCGGGGGCCGCACCCGAAGCGACAAGCGCCGATGCGCCGACGGCGTCCGCCAGCGAGGCGGAGAGAAGAACTCGCGATTCGAGCCGCTCGATCAGAACCCGGCGGCGTCGGCGAGAAACGTGCCGACGGCTGGTGGCGGTCATCGCGGATGCAATTGGCTTTAAATACATGATGAGGCCCTCTCCTCGAAATCGCGAATCCATCGCGAATCCAGCGGCTGAGCGTCCGACCCGGCCCGTACACATAAACCGCACGTCCGGGAAAGCATCGCCCATCCTAATGTCTGATTTAGCCCAACCGAGAGGTCTGAATGATACTTCCGAATGCTCCCGCGGTCAACGCGAACGCGTTTGCATGTCCTGTAAGAGGGTCCGGGAATAGGGTCATCGGATGAAGGCCTTCTGCGCATCCGCGCCGCGCGGATTTTGCGCTTTTTTGAACCGCTGCTGCCGACAAACCATTCCCGGAACACCCTGCCGCCATTTTTCTCGGACGTTGCCCCCCCAAGAGGATGTTCATTCCAACACTCGCTGTTCAAAATAACCCGTTTGGCTGGTCGTCGTTTGGCGAGCCGGAGTTAGGTCAAAAACGGGGGTGGGGGCGATGGTTAAAATAACCTTTTTACCCCTTTTGTAGACAATTAATGACCTACAGGCGGCGGAGCTTGCAAGCCGATGGGAGGGGACGAGTTGCGCGCAATCTTTTTTTCAAATCGGCGTGCGGCACGGATCTCGCTCTAGGAAAGCGTATCAACGGAGGGTGATCGGAACGCCGCGTCGGTGAATCGATCCCTACCACATTTCACTACGAGGTTCGCCATGTTCAAGTGTCAGGAAGATCAAATCGCCGTCTTGGGCATTTGCGTTGATCCCCCCGCAACGACGGGGCCATCGGCAGAGTTGAGCTATCACGCCGCGCACAACGGCCGCCGGGCAATCGATATGCTCCGGATGGTCAGTTTCGACATGGTGCTGGTCGGGCTGAAGATGCCGGACATGTCCGCGTGGGACTTCCTGCGCCATCTTAAGGCGGCATTTCCCAACCAGAAATGGGCGATGGTCGGCGGTCCGATCACGGAGAGCCAGGAGGTGACGGCGCGGATGTTCGGCTGCACCACTCTCTTCGAGACCACCCCGACCGACACGGAGCTTTTGCAGCTCACCGCGCGGATGCGCGAACAGGCCGTGTCCAACGTGCTGACCGGCAAGTTCGAGCGCCCGGCGACGGCCAAGACGTCGCGGATTCACAGCGACCGATAAGCCGCACCGGCTGAGCTTGCGCCAGCCGGCAGCTTGGGAGAAATGGCAACGGAGGAACGGAGAAAGCCGTGAACACGCTTCATGTCCATCGTCGTTCGCAGTCCCTTTCCAGAGGTAAGTCGATTGTGGTGGGCGCCGCCGCGGCGGCGGTTTGGCTGTTCGGCCTTCCCGCTGCCCGGCCCTGCGACGCCGCAAACATCGTGCTCACCGATGGAAACTCAGCCGTTACCATCGATCCCATTGGTCCCGCGGGCGTTGAGAATTGGTCCATCAACGGCCAGAACCAACTCCACCAGGAATGGTTCTGGGTTCGGACCGGCAGCACCGGAGGCCAGGCAAGCATTGACACCCTCAGCGCACCATCGACGACGCTCTACGACACCAACGGCAATGGCCTGAACGACACGGCCATGATCACTTATGGCTCGTCCCATGGACTGCTGATTAAAGTCACCTACGGCCTGTCCGGCGGTACGGTCGGATCGGAGACTTCCGACCTCTCCGAGACCATCCAGATCAGCAATGACGGAACGTCGTCGCAGACTTATCACTTCTTCGAGTACGCCGACTTCAATCTTGGTAACTCGACCAGTGGCCAGGCGGTGACGATCTCCGGAGCCAACACGGCGACTGACCTGGGAAATGGATGGCGGGCCCAGACCGTCGTCAGCCCGGCGTCGTCGGAATATGAGGCCAATGTTTTTCCGAACCTGTTGAACCGCATTTCCAGTTCCACCACGGCTTACACGTTGTCGGATGCCAGCACGTCGACCGTGGGAGATGGGGAATGGGGATTCGAATGGGACATGACTCTAGGGGCCGGATCGTCCTATGTTATTTCGGGCGATCAGAACGCCATTCAGAACATCACGGCGATTCCCGAGCCGGTCAGCGGCCGGATCGCAGTGCTCGGGTTAATCGCTCTGGGCCTCCAGCGGCGTCGGCGTCGGGCCAGGTGGGCGGCCGGCTAAACCTCGTACACATTTTCCACACCGAACCGGGGGCGGCGCGTTGCCGCCCCTGTTTCGTTTTCTTGATCCGGCGATTGCGCCCACTATCCTCTACCGGCATGATCAACCGGCTTCTCCTGGGCGTTTGTTATTACCCCGAACACTGGCCGGCCTGGCGCCACGAGTCTGACCTGCGCCGCATGCGCGACAGCGGGTTCGATCTCATCCGGATCGGCGAGGGGGCATGGAGCTATTTTGAACCCGAAGAGGGCCAATACCAATTCGACCTCTTCGACCGCGTCATCGATCTCTGCCGGAAGTACGACGTCAAGGTGATTCTTGGAACTCCGACGTATTGCGGTCCGGCCTGGATCGCGGACAAATACCCCCAAGTCCTGCGGTGGAATTTCCAGCGCATTCCGATGCGGCACGGGTCGCGCCGGAATTTCAATTACACGTCGCCCAAGTATCTCGAACTTTCCGACCGCATCTGCACGGCTCTGGCCGAGCATTATGCCGGCGAAAGACAGATCATCGGCTGGCAACTCGACAACGAATTCAATTGCCACATGGACGTGAGCTATGCCCC
>JBEKXM010000506.1:0-3803 GCA_049512115.1 Tepidisphaeraceae bacterium
GCAGTCCGGTCATGCTAAACATGTTGCGTGACGCAGCAAATCTTGAAAGGCAAAAATGCAGGTTCGTCGATAGCAAGAATGTTCTCGAACTTCATAAGGTTACGAATGAACTCGAACAAGGAGCGATTATCTACGTGGATGACTTTGCCGGTACCGGGAATCAATTCTGTAAAACTCGGCGATTCATCGCCGAATATATCATCGGAAATTTTTCGGAATTTCTATTGATTGTCGGGGGATGTGAGGAAGCGATCCACCAATTGGGAAAGTGGGGTGTCGAGCCTGTCGTGCGCTACGTGCATTCAAAGATGGACCGACCATTGCATGCGAGCAGCAATTTTTTCGCGCCCGATGTGAAGCAGCGGATGAGAAAACTCTGCACCGATATAAGCCAGAATTCGGGGCTCGGGTATGAAGAACTGGCAACGATGATGATCCTCTATCGGAATGCGCCGAATACCGTTCCGCTGCTTCTTCGAGGATCGCTTAATCAGACTTTGCGGCGGGGGCTATTTCCTAGGTTTAAGGATCTTCCAGTTTCAGCCCTTCGCTAAGCGCCTCTGCGCGCGGTATGCACACCACCGAAATCCCCGAAGGCGTAAGAGTGTGAGTGACCACCCCCTTCACACATTCGTCAAAAAATCCCTACTCGCCAGCAATCCGCGTTTTTCGCCGGGCTCGGTGCCGTTGAAATTTGCGTCTTCTAATTCGATGCTGATGTTGCCGCGATAGCCGGTGTCTTTCAGTATGCCAAGCATCTTGGCCCAAGGGGCTTGGCCGTGGCCGGGGATGCAATAACGCCAGGAATTTCCGCCGAAGGGAATAGGCTCGGCTTGCGTGGCGGGCTGAAGATTGCCGAAATCGTAGAGGCGGTCCGGGATGATCTCGGTGTCCTTGGCGTGCATGTGGCCGATGCGGGATGAGAATTCGCCGAGGAAACGGACGGGATCGATTCCCATGCGGATCAGGTGCGACGGATCGAAATTGATGGCCAGGCAATCGGCGGCGGTTTCCTTGAAAAAGACGCGGAGACTTTCGGGGGTGCAGCAGAAGGCGGGAAAATATGGATAGCCGCCGGGATAACCCTCGATCACGATGCGGGCGCCGCTGGGGGCGATGGCCTGGGCGAGCATGGCGTAGCCGTCGACCGCAAATCGGAAGCTCTCGCGGCGGTCGCGGGAATCGCTCTCCGGAAAGACGACGGTGAAGAAATTGCGGATGCCGAGGGCGGCGACGGATTGGACGTGCTGGGCGGCGGCGGCGACGGCGTCTTTGCGTTTGCCCGCGTCCGCCGAGGCCAGGGCCGACCAGGGCTGCTTCAGGTCCACCGATCCCACGCCCAGCCCGGCCGCCAGGATGGGCCTGATCTGATCGGCCGGCAGATCGCCCACGTCAATGCTTTGGAAGGCGTTGCTCTTGGTGAATGAAATGAGGTTGGCCAGGTTTTTCTGCCAATCGCTCCATCCGCGGCGAAATCCGATGGGAAACGATCCGGTGCGTGTTTGGGACATGGAGATGTTATAGCCGGGGAAAAGACGGATTTCGAATCGGGGGGACAAATGACCAATGACAAATGACAAATGACCAATTCCATTTGGCAATCGTCCTTCGGCATTGCTACACTGCTCCGCCTCCTATGTCGTACACGGTGCTGGCGCGAAAATATCGGTCGGGGAATTTCGACGAACTGGTCGGTCAGGAACAGATCGCCAAGACGCTGAAGCGGGCGATCGAGTCCGGGCGGATCGCGCATGCCTATCTTTTCTGCGGGACGCGCGGGACGGGCAAGACCAGCACGGCCAGGATTCTTGCCAAGGCGCTGAATTGCCAGAAATCCGAGGGGCCGACGCCCGATCCATGCGGGAAATGCGATTCGTGCCAGACGATCGCGCGGGGGGACGACATCGACGTCATCGAGATCGACGCCGCGAGCAACACCGGCGTGGACAACGTGCGGGAGATCATCGAGAACTCGGCTTACCGGCCGGCCCGGAGCCGGTTCAAGGTTTACATCATCGACGAAGTTCACATGCTGAGTAAATCGGCGTTCAACGCGTTGCTGAAGACGCTGGAGGAGCCGCCGAGCCACGTGAAGTTCATCCTGGCCACGACGGAGCCGGAGAAGGTGCTGCCGACGATTCTATCGCGATGCCAGCGGTATGATTTCCGCAATATTTCGTCCAAGGAGATCGCGGCGCATCTGAAGGGGATTTGCAAGGCGGAGAAGATTTCGGCCGAGGACGATGCGTTGGCGCTGGTGGCCAAGGCCGGAGCGGGATCGATGCGGGATGCGTTGTCGCTGCTGGATCGCCTGCTGAGCCATGGCCAGAAGAAGCTGAGCGCCAAGGACGTGGAGGAGATGCTGGGATTGCCGCGGGCGCAGCTGGTTTTCGATTTGGTGGAATCGATCGGCGGCGGGGACGTGAAACAGGCGCTGGAGCGCTCGGGCGCGCTGATTGCGGCGGGGCTTTCGCCGGACGGGTTGATTGCCGCGCTGTCGGACCACTTGCGGAGCCTTTTGATCGTATTGACGTGCGGCAAGGAGAGCGGGCTATTGGACGTTCCCGGTTTGGGGGAAACCGATCTGGCCGGTCAGGCAGGCAAATTCGACGCGGCGACGCTGGCGCAGGACATCGCGATTCTGGAAGAATTGCGGCGCAACATGCGGCAGAGCCAAACCGGGCGGGCGATGCTCGATGCGACGCTGGTGCGGATCGCGCTGGCCGAGCAGTTTTCATCCATCGGGTCAATGCTGGGGCAGGTCAGCCCGGCGGCGGCGGCGGCGGAAAAAAAAAAGCCTGAACCGGATCGAATTCCCGAGAAAAAAGTAGAGACGGTCGGGCCTCCCCAGCCGATCGCCGATGGGGATTCGCCGAATTTCTGGGCTGATTTTTTGAAGAAGCTCGAGGGGCAAGCGCCGGCGATTGCCGGCGTGCTGGGGACGGGGAAACTGAGGGGCATCGAAGATGGTGTTGCGACCATCGGCATCCCGCGGCATTCGGACAGTTTCATCAAACAATGGTCCGCCAACGGCAAGCGGGAACAGATTGCCCGCGCGCTGAGCGAGGCCCTGGGGCGGCCGACGGGGGTGAGATTTGAAATCGAAGATGAGGCGGAGGCGCCGGCTCCCAAGGCGCCGGACGCGGATACGGATGCCGGGCCGATCGTGGAATTCGTGTTGAAGGAATTCGGCGGACGACTAACCAGAGTGGAATGAAAAAATGTTTGATGCGTTGAAGAATCTGGGAAATCTCGGTGAATTGCTCAAGGGCGCCGGGCGTATAAAGGACAAGATGGCGGCGATGCAGGAGGAGCTGGCGCGCAAGCAGACCAGCGCCGATGCCGGGGCGGGCATGGTGCAAGCCACGGTCAACGGCAAGATGGAGTTGGTGAAGCTGAGCATCGACCGGCAAAAGATCGACGTGAACGATACGGAGATGTTGGAGGCGATGATCGTCTCGGCCGTGCAGGCCGCCCAGGGGAAGGCGGCGGAGATCATGAAGGCGGAAATGCAGAAGACGATGGGGGATTTGGGATTGCCGCCGGGATTGTTGCCGTAAAGAGAATTGCCTATTGCCTATTTCCCATTTCCTATTTGCAGAAGCAATGGCGTGCTTTCTTCTTCCAATAGGCAATAGGGAATTGGCAATAGGCAATCCTCCCCTCAATCCGGATTGATTTCCCGCAGCTTTTGTTCCAGGAGTTTTTGTCGGCGCTGGGCGGCGTCGTCGAGCCATTTGCGAAGGGGGTCGCCGGATTTGGCGTTCAACATTTTTTCGACTGCGGATAGTTGAGATCGAAGG
>JBEKXM010000507.1:0-3788 GCA_049512115.1 Tepidisphaeraceae bacterium
GCTGGGACCAGGGCGACTTCAACTACGACGGCCTGGTCAACGCCGCCGACTTCACCGACCTGGCGGCGAACTTCAACCAGAGCGCCAGCGGCGCCGACGTGTCGGCCGGCGACGTTGCGGCGTTAGACGCCTTCGCCACGGCCAACGGATTGCCCTTGCCGTCGTTTGCCGATGTTCCCGAGCCGGCGAGTGCCGTGATGATTGTAATGGCTGGAATGGGAATTCTCAGTCGGCGGCGACGTACGTCGGCCGAGGTTCAAACAGGAAATCCTGGCTGATGGAAGTCATTACAACTTATGCCTGCAGCCTTTAATCGCCATCGGGGTCAGATCCCGCTGTGGGTTGCCATCACGCTCTTTGGCCTGCTGGTGGTGGTGGTTGGCGTTTGGACGTGGCGAAGCACGCAGAATACCACGGGCGACAATCGAATACCGATCGTCTTCTGGAACGCCGGGCGGCTGGGTGAGGGCGTCTACGCCGCTCTTCACGACTTTGAGCTACAGAACCCGCAATACAAAGTCATCGCTGACACCTCGGCCTCGCGCGATCTCACGAGTGACGCGCAGCGATTGCTCTGCGCAATCGCGGGGAATGTTCCGCCCGATCTGGTCTGGTTCGACCGTTTTGCCATAGGAGAATGGGCCAGCCGCGGGGCGCTGACCGAACTGACCCCCTACCTGCAAGACCAAAAGGCCGATGATCCCAATCGGATTGATCTTGCCGACTACTATTCGTTCACGCTGGACGAAGCGCGGTATCGCCCGCCGGGCACAAACGGCCCATTGGGATTGTTCGGTCTGCCGACTTCGCTGGACATCCGCGTTTTGTACAGCAACGCCGATCACCTTCGACAGGCGGGGCTGGTGGATCAGGCGGGCAATCCGCGCCCGCCGCGAACCTGGAGCGAATTGCGCGCCGATGCCAGTCTGCTTACCCGCCGCAATCCGGATCACAGCATGGCCCGGATGGGATTCTCACCGGACTACGGCAATTCCCATCTTGTCTTGTATGCCTTCCAGGCGGGGGGAAATTTACTCAGCCAGGACGGCACCCGCGTCACTTTCGATTCTCCACCGGTGGTTCGCGCTCTGCGGTTTGTCACCGATATGTACGACGATCTTGGCGGTTACCAGGCGGTCGGGGAATTTCAGGCGGATTTTCAGTCCAATGCGCTGGACCCGTTTCTCAAGGGCCGGGTCTCAATGAAGATCGATGGCGATGGATACATGGACGAAATCATCCGCCCATACAAGCCTGACATGGACTTCATCATCAGCCCCGCTCCGATGCCGGATGATCGTCTGGCCCAGGGCGCCAAACCCGTCACCTGGGCCGGTGGATACTCCCTGGTGATTCCCGCCACCGCCAGGGAGAAAGAGGGCGCTTTCAAGCTGATGCAGTTTCTCTCCAGCCGGCGAACGTATCGGTTCCTGGAGGAGGCAAAGCGACAATCGGATGAAAGCCAGGGCCTGTTCTATCTTCCGCGCCCCCAGGCGAACCGAACGCTGTATCAGGAGCGAATGCGGGAGACCCTGTTGCAGAATCTGCGCATTCCCGCGCCGTTCAGGCGGGCCTGCGCGGTGCTGGCCGACCTGCTTCCCGGAACGCTCATCCGCCCCCCGTCCCCGGTTGGTCAGCTGCTTTTCAACCAACAGATTCGCGCCTTCAGCGAATCGTTCAATCACAAGTTCGCGGCTGAGTATCCGGGGGACAAGGACGGTGAGGCGCGCGCCTGCCTGCGCGACGCCCAGATCGTGGTCCAACGTCAACTGGACGCGATCCGCCACCCGCTCCCCCCGACCCAGGTGCAATGGCGCGGATACTTCGCCGGTTACACCGCATTGGCGGCAACTCCGTTTATCGCGATTTACGCCGCGCTCCGCAAGAACCGCCGGATGCGCATGTACCGCAAGGGTGAAACGCGAGCCGCTCTGTTGTTCCTGTCCCCCTGGTTGATCGGCATGATCTGCCTGATCGGCGGGCCGATCCTCTTCAGCATTGTTTTGAGCTTCGCCCGCTACGACGTGCTGAGCCCGGCACGGTATGTCGGGCTGGACAACTTCCGCAATCTTTTTCAGGACGGCCTGTTTTTCAAGAGTCTGGGAAATACCGCGTTCATGCTGCTGCGGATCCCCCTGGGCATGGCAATCAGCCTCGGCATCGCGATGCTACTCAACCGCCGGATCCGCGGCATCGGGGGATATCGCACCGCCTTCTACATGCCCACGATCGTTCCCATGGTCGCGGCAACGCTCCTGTGGCAAATGCTGCTGAATGATTCCTTCGGACTGGTCAACGTCTCGCTCCGATGGGTGTTCTCCACCCTCCCGTTCCGCGGCGCCGAGTGGATCGTCAATCACGTTCACCACTTTGCCGGGTCACCTTTCCACTTTACGGCCCCGCAGTGGTTGGATGACCCGGTCTGGTGCAAGCCGTCTATCATCCTTATGGGGCTCTGGACCGCTGGCGGGGGGATGATCATCTGGCTGGCCGGATTGCAGTCGATTCCCGCTCAACTCTACGAAGCCGCCACCGTCGATGGGGCCGGCAAATGGAAGCAGTTCATGCATGTCACCTTGCCGATGCTCAGCCCGTTCATCCTCTTCAATGCCATCGTGGGCGTCATCGGCACCATGCAGATTTTCACCGAAGCGTACATCATGTTTCCCAATGGCGGTAATGATGATTCAGCCCTGTTCTATGCCTACTACCTGTTTCAAAAAGCCTTCCAGTATTTCAGCATGGGTTACGCCAGCGCGATGGCGTGGATCCTGTTTTTGATTGTGCTGCTGCTCACCCTGCTGCAGCTGCACCTCAGCAAAAAGTGGGTGCACTATGATCGCATTTGATTGCGTGGGCCGATGGTTCGCCCGCC
This sequence comes from Tepidisphaeraceae bacterium, assembly GCA_049512115.1. Classification (GTDB taxonomy): domain Bacteria; phylum Planctomycetota; class Phycisphaerae; order Tepidisphaerales; family Tepidisphaeraceae; genus PALSA-1353. The sequence continues at coordinate 2,876 of JBEKXM010000507.1, forward strand.
GCGGGTGGATGCATCTGCTGCTGCTTTGCGGTGTGGGCATCTTCATGCTTCCATTGGTCTGGATGGTGGGTATGAGCATCAAGACTGATGACGAAGCGGTAAGCACCCGGATCCTTCCCGAAATCCCGACTTTTCGCGCCGACTCACCGATCATTCGCAAGCCCGATCAACCGGAGCGGCCGGAGGGCGTCGCCCCCGCGGATTGGAAGGAATTGCTTCCGCTCTTGATTCAACAGACCCGTGCGTCGCTCGATGCCTGCCCGATTCCGCCTGGGGGCGACCCAGCCAGCGCTCAAATCCTTCGCGCTGACGCCGCGACCCAGCTGACCGCGAAGCTGGTCGAAAAACTGCCCGACAAATCCTGGGCCGGCGATCGCATCGCATTCATGTCCGCTTACACCCAACTGCTCACACCCCAGGCGTTGCACGATGCGCTGGACAATCAACTGGGACGATTGGAATTTGTCGGTCTGCAGGTGCATTCGCTGGATGGTCGCATTTTCAACATCAGCTCCGGCTCGCAGATCGCTCGAGACTGGAAAGTCGAATCCGGCCCGGGTCAGCTTTTGCCCGCGGGCGATAATGCGTCGTATCTGCGCTATCACTTCAACTCATCCGATGATCCGCCGGTGGTGCTTCGCGCCGATTTCGATGTGCATGTTGCGCCGGATCAGCTCCACCAGGTGATCGTCGCGATGGCGGGGGATGACAGCTGGCATCACATCGACGCGGCGCTCGACTGGGGCGCCACTCACTGGCGATCCACGCAGACCACCTACATCGCCCAGTACCGTACCACCACCCTGATTTTTCAATTGCCGGGATTTGATGACCTCACTTACCGCCCCCAAACCTGGATACGCCTTCAGTCCGTTTTGGGAAGTTCCTCCGCATCCTCACCCACGGCCGCGAC
>JBEKXM010000508.1:0-3772 GCA_049512115.1 Tepidisphaeraceae bacterium
GGCGGGGGGAAGAACCCACGGATGGCTATCTCCGTGGGCTTTATTGGGGGACGGGAAGTTGATCGACGAGCGGGCTATCGCGAGGAGTATTGCCAATCGCCGGCCTTGAGGGAGTCGAACCAGAAGGTCTCTGCGCCCAAGGCGGCCTCGAACATCAGGCCGGTGGTGGGGCGGACTTGGGAGGTGGAGGCGTCGGGGAAATCGACGGTTCCGCCGGCGCCGGAATGCACCGCGATGCCGGAAGCATTGGCGACAACGACGGTCTGTCCATTTCGGAAATCGTCCAGATCGGATTTGGAAGGGAAAGCGATGATCTGCCAGTACAACTGGCCGCCGAGGGCCGCGCCCAGGGTGTATTGAAAGACGAAGGCGTGGCCGATCTGGCGATTGTGCTGGTAGACCTCGCCGCGTCCGTAAGCGGCGTCGATGCCGGCGGCGCATTTGAGGATCGAGGGGAAGACGGCATAGGCGTAGGAATGGGCGAGGAGCGAGTCGAGATCGGGGTCTTGTTGTTTGACATCGGCACGGACGGACGAGACTTGAGAATGAAGATCGGCCCGCTGCGATGGAGTGCCGGGCGTGGCGGAACAGGCGCAGCAGACAAGCGGAATGGCCAGAGCGAATGCAATGGATCGACGCATAATCGGGCAAGTTAGAGCGGATGGGCGATGGATGCAACGCTGCGCGAGATAGTGGAGCAGTAGATCAGTAGAAAGTAGAGCAGGGGGAGAGGCCAAATGCGCATGGGCCGGCGATGGCGGCTGGCGTCACGGATCATGTTTGGGGATTGGACGAATTGCTGGCGGCTATCTAAAGTCATCCGCAACCCCACCAGCCGCCTCTGGGCGGCGTTTTCGTGCGCGGGTGGTAGAATGGAGGCATGAAGGCTGCGCTGGCACTAGTTTGCCTCATCGCGATGCTTTCGTTATCCATCGGCATTGTAATAGCGGGCGCACGTCTAGGCCGCGAAATGGCAGAAGCCAAATCGATGTCTGCCCCAGATCCAAGAACGCGCCAATCAACCTATCTAAAGTTGCTTCTGATTTTTGCTGTTTTGCTAGGGCTATTTTGGATCACCGAGCACCTGCTCGAATTGCTGGTCTAATCTAGTAAAAAATCAAAGCAGGACACGATGATGGGCTGGATTTCGGCGTTTTCTTGTTGACAAATAGATTTCGATACGGCATCTTGCCAAATGGGCGAGGAGATTTTTTAGACACATGCGCAAAAAGACGGTTTACAACCTCATTTTTACGAATCGCGTTAGGCCGCGCGGGCGGGAGGCGGATCGAGGCTGATCAAGCGTCTTCCAAAGCAGTAATTCCCGCCACGCGGCCTTGTTCAAGACCGCGTGGTTTTTTTTCGGAGATTCAGATGGCTCAGGGGACAGCGAGCGAAGAGCAATCGGCGGCGGCGGCGGCGGAGGGCCTGCCGGCGGCGATCGCCGCGCGGCTCGACGGAGACGCGCAGGGACAGAGCATTCTCGGCTGGTCGGAATTCGATCTGGATTCTGATAACCGGTTTGCGAGGCAATTCGTGGTGCTGACGGACCGGCAATTGATTGAGATTGGCAGCGAGGGCCGGCGTCGGATGGAACTGAAGGGGATTGAGGAATCGCGGATCGTGGAAGGTCTGGGGGTGGATCGGCTGGTGATCGTGTCGGGGGGGGTACTAGCGGCGGAGATGCGGTATTCGCGGCGGCATCGCAGGACGATGACGCGATTGCACCGCAAGCTTCAGCGGCGGATTCAGCCGGTGGATGCGGGGGCGGGGAAGGCCAAGGCCGACACGGCCGAGGCGCGGCCGGACTGGCTGGACGCGGTCGAGCGTGAGGCGGAGCGGAAGGAGCATTGTCCCAAATGCGGGGAGCTGATTCCGACGTATGCCGAGGGGGTCTGTCCGAGGTGTGCCGCGCAGCGGAAGATTCTGTGGCGGCTGCTGGACGTGGCCAAGCCGTACAAGGGTCGCGTGCGGTTCGCGCTGGCGCTGACGATTGTGGTGTCGGCGATGGCGGCGGTGCCGGGCTGGCTTCAGAAGCAGCTCATCGACAGCGCGATCGATCCCGGATTCTACAAGTCGACCGCCGGGCCGAGCATGCCCTTGAATCAACGCATGCACCAGCTCGCCATTTGGTCCGTGGTCCTGCTGATCACGGTGCTCGTCAGCGAATGGCTCAACGGAGTGCGGATGCGGACGCTGGCGCTGCTGGGCGAGCGCATCACGTCCGATCTGCGGCACAAGGTCTACGCCCATCTGCACGATCTGAGCCTGCGTTATTTTTCCAAGCGTCGGACGGGCTCGCTGATCACGCGCGTGACAAACGACACGGACCGGCTGTGGGATTTCATCGTCTTCGGATCGATCGACCTGGTGCGCGACGTGGCGATGATCGTGGCCATCGCGGGAGTGATGTTCTGGATGAACTGGCGGCTGGCGTGCATCGCGCTGGTTCCGCTGCCGATTCTCGGGGTGTTGACGTACAAGCGGGGCATGAAAATGCAGCGGATGTTCGGGCGGCTGTGGACGTACTGGTCGCGGATGAGCGCGGTGGTGGGGGATGCGTTGCCGGGCGTTCGCGTGGTGAAGGCGTTCGCCAACGAGCAAAAGGAAATCAAACGGTTCGATCGCAGGAGCGATGAATACACGGGCAAGGCGAACGAAATCCACATGGTCTGGACGGCGCTGACGCCGTGGGTGAGCGGGTTGATGCGGGTGGGGGCGCTTTTGATCTGGGTGATCGGGGGTTGGCTGGTGATCCATCATCCGCGGGACCCGAATTATACGCTGGGAGTTCTGGTGGCTTTCACAGGGTTCGTGTGGCAGTTCTATCAACCGATCATGGAACTGGCCAACAGCAATCGGATGGTGACGAGGGCGGCGACGAGCGCGCAGCGGATTTTCGAGATTTTGGATACTCCGCCGGACATTTACTCGCGAGCCGACGCGGTGGTGAAGGAGCGGATCGAAGGTTCGGTGGAATTTCGCAACGTGTCGTTCAGCTATGAAGGGGCGCAGCCGGCGCTGCGGGAGGTGACGATGTCGGCGCAGCGCGGGCAGATGATCGGGCTGTGCGGCAAGAGCGGGGCGGGCAAGAGCACGCTGGTGAACCTGCTGTGCCGGTTTTACGACGTGACGGAGGGGCAGATCCTGATCGACGGGATCGACGTTCGGGATTACGACGTGAAGTTTCTGAGGCGTCAGATCGGGATGGTGTTGCAGGAGCCGTATCTGTTCCACGGCACGATCGCGGACAACATCCGATACGGCAATCCGGAGGCGGGAGAGCAAGAGGTGATCGCGGCGGCCAGGGCGGCCAATGCACATGACTTCATAGTGGGTTTTCCGGATGGGTACGACACAATGGTTGGCGAGCGCGGGCAGAGCCTTTCGGGAGGGGAACGGCAACGCATCAGCATCGCCCGGGCGATCCTGCATAACCCGCGGATTCTCATCCTGGACGAGGCCACGAGCTCGGTGGATACCGAAACCGAGCGTGAAATTCAGCAAGCTCTGAACCGTCTGGTGGAGGGGCGGACGACGTTCGCGATCGCGCACCGCCTGAGCACGCTGACGGCGGCGGATCGGCTGGTGGTGCTGGACAGCGGAAGAATAGTCGAGCAGGGATCGCATGCGGAGTTGGTGGACCGCGAGAACGGCGTGTATGCCAAGCTGTTCAAGACCCAAGTGGAATTGAACTCGCAGGTGGCGTTGCGATGAGAGACTTCCGTGAAATGCATTACTGCGAAGACGCGAAGAACGCGAAGAAGCGCGA
>JBEKXM010000509.1:0-3738 GCA_049512115.1 Tepidisphaeraceae bacterium
TACCGCCCTGATGGCGTCGTTCATGTCCGGCATGGCTGGAAACGTCACCGCCTTCAACACGGTCTTCACTTACGACATCTACCAGAGCTATTTGGTGCCGAACCGATCGGACAGGCACTACCTTTGGGTCGGGCGGGTGACGACGGTCGCCGGCATCGTCATCAGCATCGGCGCCGCCTACCTTGTCACCCGATTCAACAACATCATGGACATGCTTCAGTTGGTGTTCGGGTTCGTCAACGCCCCGTTGTTCGCCACGTTCATGCTCGGCATGTTCTGGAAACGCGCCACCGGACACGGAGCGTTCTTCGGGCTCCTAACCGGAACGCTTGGCGCCGTTGTCCACCATGGCCTGACCACCGCCCACGGCAGCACCGGTTGGATTCACGGCGGATGGATTCACCACGTCCACGAATATCACGCCGACATGGCTCAGAATTTCTGGATGGCCATCTACGCTTTTCTAGCCTGCTTGGTCACAACCATGCTGATTTCCCTGCTCACTCGGCGGATCAAGTCGGATGAAGAGCTCAAGGGATTGGTCTATTCCCTGACCCCCAAAATCAAGGAGCACGGCGTTCCCTGGTATAAACAGCCGGCGACCCTCGGCATCATCGTGCTGCTTGCGACCGTCGCGTTGAACATTATTTTCCGATAATTGATCGAAAGACTGAGAGCGCCTGACAAAATGAACCACAGAGAGCACAGAGATCACGGAGCACACAGAGATACAACTGCGAATTCGGTATTTCTCTGTGCTCTCTGTGGCCTCTGTGATCTCTGTGTCAGTCCTTCTCTTCAAGGCTTTAAGGAGCGTAACCCATGGGTAGCGGCGGAATCGACATTCGTGTCCCAATCGGCCTGATGTTCCTCATCGTCGGAGCCATCATCACCGCCTACGGCGCGGCGACCTATGGCGACGACATGTACGCGGCCCATTCACTGGGAATCAACGTCAATCTCTGGTGGGGTTTGGGCCTGGTGCTGTTCGCACTGGTAATGCTGGCTTTGGCATGGAATGCATCCGAGAAGCACAAAAGTAAATGAACCTATCCTCCTGAGAAGCGCTGGCGCCGTTAGTCTAGTCTTTGGTTCCCACGGGCTCGCCATAAAGAACGCCGCGCCCGTCGGTTCCGACGTACACGCGTCCGAAAATGCGCGGATCGCCCGCGATGCAGCGAAAGCGCGTGCCGTATTGATGCTGATCGTCGTTCACGCGCGACCAAGTCAAGCCCATGTCGTCAGATCGCCAGACCGCCTTGATTCCGCCCATTGTCCCGATCGCGAAAATCGACGGATAATCCGTTCCTTCGGCCGCCTTTCCGAAGCTGATTAATTCAGCCTTGAGCGCACTATCGACCCTGGCGAAAACTCTTCCGCCATCGGATGAATGGTAAAGACCCGCGCCGCTGACGAGCCATAGATCGTGCGGTTTGCCGAGAGTGGCGACAAGCGGCCAAGGACCTTCACGCCACGTCGGCTCATCTCCCGCGATTGACGTGGGAAGGCCTTTTACCGTCGAGACCTTGAAAGTCGCCCCGCCGTCGGAGCTGATGAAAACCCTTCCGGCTTTGAAATCAAGGGCGTAGAACGCGGATGGATCAACTCGGTCCGCGACGGGACGATCGCCTCGCGGCAAGCCTTCCACTTCGGTCCAGGTATTTCCGCGATCCTGCGTAGTCAGCGGAGTGGGCGTCATTACCATGAATGTTTTCCCATCCGCAGAGACGATGATTGTGGAAGGGGCGCGCCTTCCCCGGCCGGCGTCGGCCGGGATTGTCATCGGCTGCCAGGAATGCCCACCGTTTTCAGAATAGCCCAGCGAAGCCTGCCCACCGTTTGGCCGGCCGCCGCGGACGATCACGAGCGGCTGATCCCCCGCGTAGTCCAGCGAGATCGTCGTGCCGAACTGTGGATTTTCGTACATGTGGGGCGGGGATACGCTCAGGTCATCGTGCACAAATCCACTGATATCGGCGTATCCGCTCAGCAGGTGTGCCCCCTCGGGCGGGCTTACCAGCGTAAGGATTGCCGTTTGCTCGATCCCTTCCACCCAGGGATGCCAATGCGTCGTCCGGCCAGCGCTGACGTTGGAAAAATCATCGGTGGCGTAAATCGTCGCGCCCGTGGCATAGGCGGCATGATTGGAATCAAACGGATCGATCGCGAACGCCGCCATCCACCATCCGAGTTTTGCCTGGTCCTTTCCCCACAAAAGAAATGGCGTGGCACTGACGTCGCGCTCGCTCTTGTCGGCGATGTCCATCCATGTCTTACCGCCATCGGTGGTGCGCCACACGGTATCGACCGGCCCCCAGCGGTTCATGGTGGTCACGCCGAGCGTGCCCGGCCGCTCGCGATCGAGGGATAAACCGCAATACCCGCCGCCGGGGCGATTGGGGCTCTTATCCGGAGTGATATCGGTCCATTGACCGCTCTTGACGTCAAGCTTCATCACGGCGCCATCGCTGACGCCGTTGGGCCCCGTCCCTTTTCCATAGGTGAGGTACAAAATGCCCTCATCGTCGATCTGCGCCTGGGCGGGAAGCATTTCCAATGCGGGTCCGCCTTCAACGCCGGTCCATGTCTTGCCTGCATCGTCGGTGCGAAACAAATGTCGCGCGCCCGGATCGGTCGAGCCGACAAAAATGGTTTGCGTTGCCATGCCGCGCGTGCCGCTTCGGGGATCGAAAACGACAAAACTCAGGCCCGTGTTCGTCGGCCCGTCATCGCGCGGCACACCTCGTCCCTTCAGCCCAAAGCTCGCCGCCTTCTGCCAGGTCTGACCCGAATCTCCGCTGCGCCACAGACCCTCGTAACGCGAGCCAAAAAACAGAATCGTGTTGTCATTGGGATCGATCGCCAACCGTTCGCCGACGCCGCGGCCGTCTTCGTTGCCGCCCATGCGGAAACTTACCGGAAACGCCTCCCACGTCTTACCGCGGTCGTGTGACCGCAAAATTGCCGGCGGCTCGCTGTGATACATTCCGGCGGCGATATAGACCGTGTTGGGATCAATCGGATCGAGCGCGATGCTTTCACCGCCGAAATAGGTCGATTCGCCCATCTGATCCTGTAGCGGGATCCATTGTTTTTGAGAATCATCCCAGCGATAGCATCCCCCTATGTCGGAACGCAGATAGACAAGGCCTTTTTCCAGTCGGCTGAAAACGATTCCCGGAATGAATCCGCCGGCTCCGACTTTGACGCTTCGCCAGAGGTAAGATTGCTGCGCCGCCGGTGCCGATGCCGTCGCAAGCAATATCGTCATGCACAAAAATCTAAACGTTGTCCTCATTTGATCTCCGATTATGGGCCATGGCCGTTGAAGGGAGATTCTACCAAAAATCGCGAATTTGTAACGCAGAAAGCGTTTGCTGGAATGGAGCGGTTTCACGGAGGAACGGCAACTGGTGTTTGGTCAATTCTTCAACGAAAACGTCAGCGGCTTGGCCGTGTCGGTCCAGCTAATAAGGGGAGCTTCCGGGGCTGAGCCGCACGGTTTTCCGTTGCTGATTTCCCCAACGAAGCGGCGCGGCGGCAACTGCACCTTCACGTCTTTGGCGCGACCGTCGCAGCTCAGCGCGAATTTCGCGCCGGTGCGCTGGCAACGGAACACCATCGGATGCGGACCGTCGGTCGCCGGCACGGAAATTGAAACGTCGGCGCCATCGGCGATCTGAAACAATTGCAGGGTCAACTCGTCGCTCGATTTCCAGTTTGGTTTTTCCGCGTCGC
>JBEKXM010000510.1:0-3733 GCA_049512115.1 Tepidisphaeraceae bacterium
TCGTGGGGATCAATCAATGCCAGGTGCGGGAGAACATCGGGTTGAGCTTCGCCAAGATTCTGCGAGCGATGCTGCGCCAGGCGCCCAATATTATCCTGGTGGGTGAAATCCGCGACAAGGAGGTCGCCGAAGTCGCCGTCCAGGCCGCCCTTACGGGCCACCTGGTCTTCAGCACGCTTCATACGAATGACGCCCCCGGCGCCATCACCCGGCTGATCGACATGGGGATCAAGCCCTTCCTGGTCGCCAGTTCGATTCAGGCGGTCATGGGCCAGCGTCTCATCCGGGCGCTTTGCCCCAAGTGTAAGCAGCCCGACAAGGAGCCGGACCCGATGTGGCTGAAGCTCGCCGGGATCAGGCCGGACGATCTCAAGGACAAGATCATTTACAAACCGCGCGGCTGCGATTATTGCACGAGCACGGGGTTCCGCGGCCGCATCGGAATCTTCGAGCTGATGCACATGAACAACGAAATCCGCACGCTGGCGTTCGAGCGTGCGCCGACCAACAAGATTCGCAAGGCCGCCCTGGCCGGAGGAATGAAATCCCTCCTGGCCGACGGCCGGATCAAAGTGCTCTCCGGAATCACCACGGCCGAGGAGGTCGTCAAAGTCGCCCAGATCGAAGGCGTCGTTCAACTATAGATCGTACAGGTATAATCAGTCATGGCATCAACCCTTCAAATAGACCGTTTGCTTGAGACCTGCGTTCGCCGCAACGCCTCCGACCTTCATCTGCCCGTGGGAAAGCCGCCGACGTTGCGGCTCCACGGCCATTTGCGCGAACTCCAGACCAAGGTCCTGGACGCCGAGGACACGATGGCGCTGATGAAGAGCATCACGCCCGAGCGGATTCAGCAGGAATTCGAGGAAACCGGCAGCGGGGACTTCGGCTTCGCTTTCGGCGCCGAAACGCGCTTCCGCGTCTCGGTCTTCAAGCAGAAGGGCTGCGCCAGCATCGTCCTGCGCCGAATTCCCAATAAGCTGATGACGTTCGAGGAGATCGGCCTGCCCAAGATGGCCGAGCAAATCTGCCGCCGGCCCCGCGGAATCTTCCTGGTCACCGGCCCCACCGGGTCGGGAAAAACCACGACCCTGGCGTGCATGATCAACCACATCAACGAGAATTTCGATCGCCACATCATCACGATGGAAGACCCCATCGAGTATTATCACGACCACAAGAAGTCGATCGTGGTTCAGCGCGAGGTGGGCGTTGACGTTCCCAGCTTTTCCGAGGCCCTCCGCCGCGCCTTGCGTCAGGACCCGGACGTAATGCTCGTCGGCGAAATGAGAGATTTGGCGACCATCGGCTCGGCGATCACCTGCGCGGAAACCGGCCACCTGGTTTTCGGGACCCTCCACACCAGCGGCTGCGCCAGCACCATCAATCGCATTATCGACGCCTTCTCCACCGATCAACAGGAGCAGGTGCGCGTTCAGTTGGCCAATAATCTCATCGCCGTTCTTTCCCAGGTGCTTTGCCCGCGGGCGGACGTCGAGGGCATGGTCGCGGCATACGAATTCATGTACGTCACCCCCAGCATTCAGAACCTGATCCGCGAAAACAAGGTCTTCCGCCTCGACTCGGAAATTCAGACCGGCAAGCGTTACGGCATGCAACTGCTCGATGACTCGTTGTGGTCGCTTTATCAGGCCGGCAAGATCAGCGCGGAGGAGGCCATCGACAAGAGCAAGGTTCCGGGGCTGATGATGGAACGTTTCACCCGGATGGGCATCGACGTCGGCATGACCGAAATGGAGATGTTGGGCGGCGGAGACGCCACCGGCGAGAATAGCGCGGCGGCGAAGCCCAAACCCCCCGGCGGCGCTGCGGCGACGCCGGATGCCGAACGCCGCGCCCAGATGGAGGCCAACCGCGCCCGTATGCAGGCCATGGCGGCGAAGAAGCAATAATGAAACTCCAGTCCCGCGGATGGCCATCCGCGGGCTTTTGAAAAGACTAAAGGACTCCAGCGATGTCACAAGCACCCTCCGAACCGAAATCCCCAGTGAACAAGCCGGCGAATCCCGCGCCGGCGGCGGCGCGGCATGTTCCCGTGACAGCCGTCCCCGTGACTCGCATTCCTCCTCCGCACCGCGCGCCGACCGCGGCGCCAACCCACGCTGCGCCGCCGGCCTCGGGCAATGGCAACGGCGCTCCCGCCGCGCCTCCGGTCGCTCCGCCTCCGCCCGCTCCGCCGCCGACTGCCCCGCCGCCGACCGCCGCCCAGCCTCCGACCGCCGCGCCGCCGACCGCCGACTCTCCGGCCGCCGCCCCTCCGGCTGTTGCGCCGACCGCCCAGCCCCCAGGCATACCGGCCATCTCCGAACTCAAAGGCCGGCCTCTGGGCCGGGTCCTTCAGAAGATGGGAAAGGTGACGCGCGAGCAATACACCAAAGCCCTCAACTTCCAGAAAGAAAAAGGCGGCGCGCTCGGGCGAATCCTTATCGACATGGGCGCGATCAAGGAGAGCGATCTCAGCATCGCCCTGGCGGCACAACAGGGATTCGAACTGATCAACCTGGAAGGCATCACCATTGATCCGGCCACTATCGCGGCGGTTCCGGCGCAGCTCGCCACCACCAACAAGGTTTTGCCGCTCACGTTTGATCCGGCCACCAAGAGCCTGACGGTGGCGATGGCCTCTCACGAGAATTTCCGGGCCCTGGACGACCTGCGGTCGCTGATGCAATACCAGGTGACGGCCAAGATCGCCGCCGATACCGAGCAGTTGGAGCGCCTGATCGGCAAGTATTACCAGGCCGCCGCCGAGGGGATGGGTGAAATCCTCGGCGAACTTCAGAACGACGATTCGCTGAAAGACCTGAAGAACCGCGGCGAATCGATCGACATCGACAGCCTGGAAGAGGCGGCGAATTCCAATCCGGTCCGCAAGCTGATCAACCTCGTGCTGTTGCAGGCCATCAAGGACAAGGCATCCGACATCCACTTCGAACCGTTCGAGGGCGAGTTCAAGATGCGGTATCGGATCGACGGCGTGCTCTACGAGATGATGCCGCCGCCGGCCCACATCGCCCCGGCAATCAGCAGCCGCATCAAGGTCATGGCGAATCTCGACATCGCCGAGCGCCGGCTCCCGCAAGACGGACGCATCGAGTTGAACGTGAACAACCAGCCGATCGACCTCCGCGTCAGCGTCCTGCCGACGATGTTCGGCGAAAGCGTCGTCATGCGCGTCCTCGACCGCGCCAGCGTCAGCCTCGACCTGGACAAGCTCGGCATGCGAGATGAAGACCTGACCACCACGCGCCAACTCATTCACAAGCCCAACGGAATCGTCATCGTCACCGGCCCCACCGGCTCCGGAAAGACCACGACCCTTTATTCGGCGCTACGAGAACTGAACGATGCCAGCAGCAAGCTGATCACCGCCGAAGACCCCGTGGAGTACGACATCGACGGCGTCATCCAGTGCCAAATCAGGCCCGATTTCGAGTTGACCTTCGCCCGCATCCTTCGATCCATGCTGCGTCAGGACCCCGACATTATTCTGGTCGGCGAAATCCGCGACAAGGAAACCGCCGAGATCGCAGTGCAGGCCTCCCTCACCGGCCACCTGGTGTTCAGCACCGTGCACACCAACGACGCCCCCAGCGCCATCGCACGTTTGCTGGATTTGGGGCTGGAACCCTTCCTCGTCACCGCCACCATCGAGGGCATCATCGCCCAGCGACTGGTGCGCAAGATCTGCCTCAATTGCAAAACCGAA
>JBEKXM010000511.1:0-3732 GCA_049512115.1 Tepidisphaeraceae bacterium
GGGGCGCACGCGCCGGACGAGGGGAAGATGTGTCTGGATGGGAAGGCCTACGCCCCGCGCAATCCGCTGGAAGCGCGCAGACAGGGCGTAGCGATGATTTACCAGGAGCTTTCCCTGGCCAAGGACCTGTCGGTCATGGAAAACATTCTGCTGGGCATGGAGCCGGCGCGCGGGCCGTTTTTGCGATGGACCCAGATGAAGCGGCGAGCGGCCGAGGCCATGGCGCAGCTTGGGCGTCCGGACATCGATCCGAGGCTGCCGTTGAGCAGACTTTCGCTGGCCGAGCGGCAGATTGTGGAGATCGGCCGCGCCCTTTGCGTCGGGTGCCGAGTCCTGGTGCTGGACGAGCCGACCAGCAGCCTGGCGCAATCCGATATCGTTCATCTATTCGATTTGGTTCGGCGGCTGAAGGAAGGTGGGCTGGCGATCATTTACATTTCGCATTTCCTGGAGGAGGTGCGTGAAATCTCGGACCGGTTTGAGGTGCTGCGCGATGGGCGGAGCGTGGGCGGCGGGATCACGGCGCAGCATCAAAGCTCGCGCATCATCGCCATGATGGTTGGAAGGTCGGTGGACGAGCTGTATCCGCGATCGCCGCGGAAGCAGGGCGAGCCGATCCTGGAAGTGAAGAACCTGGCCGGCGAAAGCAAGCCGCTCGACGCTACGGTGTCCGTACACCGTGGCGAGATCGTTGGAATCGCGGGCCTGGTCGGCGCGGGCCGCACCGAGTTGCTGAGATCGATATTCGGCCTGGACCGCATCGCCAGCGGCGAGGTGCGCCTGGGAGCTTACGTCGGCCCGGCTTCGCCGGCTCGCCGCTGGGCCCAGAGAATGGGACTGCTCAGCGAAGACCGCAAGAGCGAGGGACTCGCAGTCGAACTGACCATCGCGGACAATCTGACGATGACGCGGATCGGCTGGCTGGTAAATCCGTCGAGGCAGGTCGAGGAATCGAGGCAATGGATCGGCAAGCTGGGCATCCGTTGCCGCTCGCCAAGGCAAACCGTCAGCGATCTTTCCGGCGGCAACCAGCAGAAGGTTGCCGTCGCCCGCCTCCTTCGCCACAACGTGGACGTGTTCCTGCTCGACGAGCCGACGCGCGGCATCGACGTAGGCTCCAAAGCCCAGATTTACCAGTTGATCGACGAGTTGGCGTGCGCCGGCAAGGCGATTTTGATGGTCAGCAGTTATCTGCCGGAATTGCTCGGGGTTTGCGATCGCATCGCGGTGATGTGCAAGGGCCGGCTGGTTCGGTCGGTCCCGGTCAATCAAACCAACGAACATCAAATCATGCTGGAAGCGACCGGCGCTGGGGAGATGGCATGACCCGGTCGTCCCAATCCGCGCAAGCCCCGCCCCCCCGCGCCGCTCGCGGCGAAGAGCAAACTTCCTCGACCCAGCAGCTTTCGGAACTGCTGGGAACCATGGGGCCGATCGTCGGTTTGTTCCTCGTCTTCGCCCTGTTCGCCATCCTCCGACCCAAGACGTTCCTGGCGATGGACAATCTGCAAATCATCCTGCTGAACACGGCGGTGTATGGAACGGCGGCACTGGGGGCAACGGTCATCATCATCTCGGGCGGAATCGACCTTTCGGTCGGCGCGAACATCGCGATGTGCACGGTCGTCATCGCCCTTTGCCGGGCACACGGTATGCCCTCGTTGGCGGCGGCAGTGATGGGCATTGCCGCCAGCGCATCCATCGGCCTGGTGATCGGCGTGCTGGTAACCCAGCTCAGACTGCCATCGTTTATCGTCACCCTGGGCCTCTGGGGCGCGGTGCGGGGATTTGCCAAATGGCTGGCCGGCGGCGAGGAGATCCCCACAAGCTCCAGTTGGATCAGCCAACTTCTGCAAATGCTCCAGCCCGGACAACACTGGATGATCGTTCCCAGCGGGGTCTGGCTGCTGATCGTCCTCACGTTGTTCGTTGCGGGGGTGCTGCGGTTTACCCGATTCGGGCGGCATGTTTTCGCCATCGGGTCCAACGAGCAAACCGCGCGGCTTTGCGGCATCCCCGTGGCGCGAACCAAGCTCTTCATCTTCATCTTCGCCACGTTCTTTGCGGGAGTTGCCGGACTTTTGCAGTTTTCCTATCTCAACAACCTTGGCGACCCCACCACCGCAAACGGGTACGAACTGAACATCATTGCGGCGGTCGTCATCGGCGGGGCAAGCCTCTCCGGCGGCAAGGGCAGCGTCTTCGGCTCCATGGTGGGCGCGCTGCTGATGACCGCGGTGGCCAATGGATGCAACAAGATCAATCTCAGCAATGCCGTTCAGGAGATGGTGACCGGCGGAATCATCGTTGCGGCGGCGGCGTTCGACCAGTTCCGACAGCCGCAGGCGACGGCGAAATAGGAAAACCAAAACAAATGTGCTTTGCGAAGAAATGGCTTGCTCCCACCCTGGGATCATGGCATAATCATTGGACAGGGAATGAGGATTATTTCACGCAAGCGGCTGCGGGAATTCTGGAAGAACCGGCAATACGCCGACGCAGAACAGCCGCTGAAGGCGTGGTTCCGCGAAGCGTCCAAGGCGGACTGGAGCAGCCCCTCCGCGATCAAGGCGATGTATCGCAGCGCAAGCATCGTGGGAAGCCACCGCGTGGTTTTCAATGTTGCCGGCAACAAATACCGGCTTGTCGTGAAGGTAAACTACCCGTACCGGGTGATGTACATCCGTTTCGTGGGTACGCACCGGCAATACGATGAAATTGACGTAACGGAGATATGACGATGGAAATCAAACCGATCAAAAGCGAGCGTGACTGCCGCAGGGCGCTGAAGGAGATCGACGCGCTGATGGACGCCAAGGCGAACACCGCCGCCGGCGACCGGCTGGACATTTTGGTGACGTTGGTGACAGCCTGGGAGGAGAAGCATCATCCCATTGACGCGCCCGATCCCGTCAAGGCAATTCAGTTCGCGATGGAACAACGGGGCCTCTCCCGGCGCGACTTGGAGGCGTACATCGGCAGCCGAGCGCGTGTTGCGGAAATCCTCAATCACAAGCGTTCCCTCACGCTTTCGATGATCCGTAAGCTCCACAGCGGCCTGGGCATACCCGCCGAAGTGTTGATTCAGGAAAATGGTCTGCGTGCTGCCGGATAATCGAAAATTGATGAGTCCGTTACCGGGGCTTGTCCTCGCAGCGATCGTGCACGCAAACGCAGGTGGTGGGGGTGCATTCATAGGCGCAGGCCCGGCTGCAATAGAGCTTGCCGTCACGCATGACGCCCTTGGCGGGTTTCACCAGGCATTGGCATCTGGGACAGGCGCATTTCACGGCTGATTGCATCTCATTATTCTGCCTCATGATCGGGCCTCAGTCAAAGTGAAATGGGCAAACTCTGCCGGTCGCGCAAACCTAGTCGCCGGGGAAACATGGAGGAATCGGCAATGGCCGGGTGAGACGCTGTCGAACCAGGCGATAGTTTACGAAAAATAGAGGCGGTACGTGCTATACTTGTGGCGGTGCGGCTTGCCGCCGATGGCAAAACGTTGTGGCAAAGTCCTGACGGCCAAATGCGGACAACGGGCTTTGCCAAACGATCACGGAGCGTTCGGAGAATAGACATGAATCGGCCAGACACCCCTTCGCGCGATGAGGGGCGCATGCCCAGCAGGGATATCACCCCGGTTCTCAAGGGTTGGGATTACGAGCCGGGCACGATCAACGTCCGCAAAATCAGCGGCATGGACGGACAGCCCAAACTCCAGATGCGCGT